>DXZL01000051.1 GCA_019419725.1 Veillonella sp.
TTTATGCATAAGTTATACAAAAAATATTGGCCCTTTATAGTGTTTCTTGATATACTTAACTTGAATTGATATATGATTGCAATAACACTAGTTTTTTATCTAGCTCATATGCGCTAGAAATACTAGCAGTCACAGTATTAATAACATGATATGACAGGCCCTATGGCCAAGGAGGACAACATGCCATTAGTTACTACTACAGAAATGTTCAAAAAAGCCTATGAAGGCGGCTATGCTGTTGGCGCTTTCAATGTAAACAACATGGAAATCGTACAAGGTATCGTAGATGCAGCCAAAGAGGAACAATCCCCTCTTATCTTGCAAGTATCTGCAGGTGCTCGTAAATACGCTAAACATATTTACCTTGTAAAACTCGTAGAAGCAGCTCTTGAAGACAGCAATCTACCTATCGCTCTTCACCTTGATCACGGCGATTCCTTCGAAATCTGTAAAGACTGTGTAGACGGTGGTTTCACATCCGTTATGATCGACGCATCTCACCATGACTTTGATGAAAACGTAAAAATTACTAAACAAGTTGTTGAATATGCTCACGCTCATGGCGTTGTAGTAGAAGCAGAACTAGGCCGTTTGGCTGGCGTTGAAGATGATGTAAACGTATCTGATGCAGATGCTCGCTTCACTGATCCAGAACAAGCTGCTGAATTCGTACATCTTACAGGCGTAGATTCCTTAGCAATTGCTATTGGTACTAGCCACGGCGCTTACAAATTCAAAGGCGACCCTTACCTTGACTTCGATCGTTTGAAAAAAGTTGGCGAATTGTTGCCTAACTTCCCTATCGTATTGCATGGTGCATCCTCCGTATTGCCTGAATTCGTAGCAAAATGTAACGAATTCGGTGGCAACATTCCTGGTGCACAAGGCGTACCTGAAGAAATGCTTCGCAAAGCAGCTCAAATGGCAGTTTGCAAAATCAACATCGATACAGACCTTCGCCTTGCAATGACTGCATCTGTACGTGAATACTTGGCTCAAAATCCATCTGAATTTGATCCTCGTAAATACTTAGGACCTGCTCGTGATGCTATTAAAGGCATGGTAGCTCACAAAATTAAAAATGTATTGGGTTCTTCCAACAAACTATAATCAATGGCTAGTGGATTTTTAAAAGGAACCTTAATTTTAACCATTGCCGGTTTCGTAGTGAAAGCCATCGGTAGTATTAACTGGATTCTTCTATCTCGCATCTTGGGTGGTGAAGGCATCGGTATCTACCAGATGGCCTTTCCTATCTATTTGTTACTATTACAAATTTCGAGCGCAGGTGTGCCGATTGCCATCTCTATTTTGACGGCAGAACGATTAGCCTTACACGACTTTGGTGGTGCTAAGAGAGTATTCAATATATCTTTTACAATGTTAACCATTACAGGCTTTATCGCCAGCCTCGCCATGTACTTTGGTGCAGATTGGTTGATCTCTAGTGGTCTCATTGCTGAAAGCCGTGCCTACTACTCTATCATCGCGCTCGCTCCGGCAGTATTCTTTGTAACGTGGATTTCCTGCTTCCGCGGGTATATCCAAGGCTATGAAATGATGACGCCAACGGCGGTCAGCCAAATCGTAGAACAACTATTACGTGTTATCGTCATGCTCGGTGCCGCAGCTATCTTGTTACCTTATGGTCTACCAGCTGCTGCAGGTGGTGCTAGCTTAGGTGCTGGTGTCGGTGCCTTTGGTGCCTTCCTGGTGCTCTTGTACTATTACTATAAATTGCCTAAAGCTAGTAGTACTGGTGAAAGCTACGATGGTCCCCGTGAATCAGCTAAAGAAATTTTGTCACGACTCTTAACATTGTCTATTCCAATTTCCTTAGCAAGTATCATGTTACCACTGACGGCTAACCTCGATTTGCTCATCGTACCACGTCGACTCTTAGATGCTGGTTTCCCGATGAACGAGGTAACAGAACTGTTCGGTTATCTTACAGGTATGGCGGTACCGCTCATCAACTTGGCTACCATCATTACAGCAGCCCTTGCAACAAGCATTGTACCGGCTATTTCTCATGCCTTTGCTAAACGCGATCATGAAGGTATTTATGACCGCACTGCAGGGTCTATGCGACTAACATTCATGGCTACTGTACCATTTACAGTGCTATTGTATGTACTTGCTGCGCCAACAGTTACCTTGATTTATAATGCCCCTAAGGCAGAATTAGCTACGCAAATCACTGCGTTCTCTATCTTCTTCCTCGGTGTGCACCAAGTAACAACAGGTATCTTACAAGGTCTTAACAAGCCACGTATTCCTGTAATTAATATGGGTATTGCTCTAGTTATCAAGGTCATCCTTAACTGGACATTAACAGCTATCCCATGGCTTGGTATCGGTGGTGCTGCATGGGCAACCGTTGCTGATATTGGCTTTGCAGCGTTACTCAACTTGATTTACATCAAAAAATACACAGGCTACTTCCTCGATATTTCCCTACTTTGGAAAAACGTGGTCAGTGCCGGTGTTATGGGTATACTCATCTTTATGAGTTACCACTATTTAACAGATATCTTACCAATGTGGGCTAACTTCATACTCACTGGTATCGAAGGCTTATTGCTCTACGTTATTATCATGGTTCTTCTAAAAGGACTTAATAAAAACGATGGTGCAAGCATGCCACTCATTGGAAGATTTTTTAGATAATTATATAAAACCAAGAGGACTGACTCATTTGAGTCAGTCCTCTTTTTATACTACCTATATAGATACTATTTATTGAAAATTTTTGTATCACCAAAAACATCAGGTGGTACACCTAAACCTAGTTTTATCTTATTATAGTTTGTTTTATTTCTCTTATTATCCACATATTGTATCATATCTCTAATTTTATAATTACTTACATGAATATCGTGTGGTTTCTTTACCATATATGTATAACGATAATTTTCGTCATATACCGTCATAGTAAACAATGTGTATTTATCTCCTTCAACCTCTAAATACACACCAGGTGTAGCATCATTCCAAACCGTAGCCGATTGAATTGGTTTCCCTTTACTTAACGATTCAGTATAAACAAAATCATTTAAATAGTTAAATAAAACATTTTGCTTTTTCACGTTATCTATAGATGACAAAGGAGTAACAATGAACTCTTCTTTTATATTTCCAGAAGAATAATTTACCTTATAGCCACCATTCTTAAGAGTCTCACGACCAATATACTTACTATTTTTAAATACTTGGAAAGTAAAATTTTCTACACGAACTGGAGTCGTATTTTCTAAAATAGCTGATGCAGGTTTGATAGAAGGCAAAATAGTATTAACTAATGGTGCCATAGTTGAATTCATGATTTCTTGTTCATTATCTTTCAAAACATTATGATTTAAACGACCACTCATCTGATAGCCTATGTGATAACTTCTAGTAGGTGATGTGGGGAGTGTAAAATTTAATGTACCTATTATATTATCTGAATCATATTTGATTACATCCCAAGTTGCCTTCTCGATGCCTTTATATGCAAAAGTGCCACTACCTAACATCTTAGAACCATCAGGACGTATATCTCCTTTGCTCCCTTCAAATTCTTTACGCAATATATCACTATTTAGCTTACTATATTCAATATTGGTATTCTCCCAAAGATTACCCTTTGGTTGAGGGCGAACTTCATAGCCTAATTGAGCAATTCGAGAAAAAATACGTCCCATTCTAACGACATCTTTTGTATTATCTAACCTTGCAATTCCTATACCACTTTCATAAGGAGCTGTAAATTTTATATCTGCCCCATTATCACGTAAAATTAAAACTGTCCGTGAATACATAATCGCATTATTTAATTCTTTAGTAGCATAAATATCAGAATCTAACTTTGACTTATCATAATTAGGGTCTTTTGCTCGAATAGCAGGTATTTCTTTTTCTATACTCTGATCCATTAAGCGCGTTACTTTAGGATCTATCCGATAATGCTGATATGCATCTTCTGGTGCAGGAGGAAAAGCACCTGGAATATTAATATCAATCCCATAAGACGGTCCCACACCTAATGTAATACCTAAAAGACCTAAAGTTATTACTCGTTTCCAATTCATAAATACTCTCCTCTATATACTAGCTCTCAATTTAACAAATATTATATCTAATTATTAATTTTTTATCAATTTTATTTAAAATTTTATTATAAATATATTATTTGATACAGCTAATCATAGAGTGTAGAAGAGTTGTTAAACTTCTTACAGAATATAAACTCTTTATACTTGTATCAATATTGTAGGTACAAAGTTTTATATAGATGAGGTAATACATTAACCATACACAGTATCATAAAAATAAGGAGAAGGAATTTAACCTTCTCCTTATTTTATGTAGTTATTCCTATCATAGTTAGGATTTCCATAATAATTGGTATAGCTACCACAAATAATATAGTACTAATCATGACAAGTCCTGTAGCAAATGGCAAATCAGCTTTGGATTCATTAGCTACGATTGGTAATACTGCAATAACGGGACCCGCCGATTGTACAACAAAGGTAATGATTGCTATTGGTTCTAGGACGATACCTGCGCCATATTGCAAGCCCAGAATGACACAGAACATGATAATCGGTGAAATTACAAAACGACCGATAATACCACCAATGGAATCTTTATTGAGACTCATACTTTTTAGCCCCGCATCATGAAGTACAATACCAATATAAATCAAGGATAATGGGGTTACCATATCTCCTAAGTAATTTAATGTAGTATGTAAAATTGGTGCTAAAGGAATTTTGAAGAATAAGAATATTAATGCTACAAAGAACCCTAACAATGGTGGAGGTAATAACTTCTTCAAATCAAATTTAAACTTCTTATGATTTGTTTCTGTAGCTATTGTGCTATTACTTATACCATCAGTTTTACTATTATCAAAACCTAATTCATCATTAGGCAGTGGATCTAATTCTATAAGGAATACCCCTACCATCCATACTGAAATAGTGTTACCGATATAATATAACAAGAAATATGGTAGCGCATCCTGCCCAAAGAGGGCGATTTGTACTGGCAATCCAATAAATAAGCAATTATCATTAACTACCATATTTATAAAAATACCACGCCTACCTCGAGGTACTTTTAGTACTTTCATCATGATAAAAGCAACGATATATGCAATTACATAGGTTAATGTAACGGCTAGCATCCCATATCGAAGGTCCCATAAATCCGATGTATGTAGATGATGCAATACCGATACAAATACACCGGCTGGTAACGCAACAGACATGATAAATCTAGATAGATTACCACTAAATATGGGATGAAACATCCCTCGCCCTTTTAATATATATCCTAGCGAGATTAGCAATACAATAGGTATGATGCTCTGTAAGGATGTAAGAAAAACCATAGTAAACCTCCCGTACAGTTTATTCGTAATCTATCATACCATGTTTTTAACAAAACATATACGAATATAATTACCCCTATAAAACCGAATATAATTATCCCTATAAAACTAATATGAATTTTAGAAAATGTAACAATGTTAACATATTTTAGAATGTATAAGTTTTATAATTAATTGCAATAGTAGTATTATTTATTCACGAATATTTGATATACTTAAACTATACTAATTGTACAAATTTTTACACATACGAGGTGATATTATGACAAAACCATTCATTGGTGTATCTGGCAATATCTTACGAGATAGCGGCGGTGCCTACGTAGATTTATTACGTTCTTATGTAAACCATGATTATCCACGCTCTATCGAAGAGGCTGGTGGCATTCCAGTTATCATTCCATTTACAAAAAATCTGGACGTAGCCCGTGAAACAGTGGCAAAACTTGACGCCTTATTATTATCTGGTGGCCATGATGTATCTCCCCTAAATTACGGTGAGGAACCATTGCAAGGTCTAGGCGATGTATTCCCTGAACGAGATCAATTCGATTTTGCATTATTAAAAGCAGCAGAAGAAAAACAGATTCCTATCTTTTGTATTTGCCGAGGCATTCAAATTTTAAATGTATATCGTGGTGGTTCTCTATACCAAGATTTAAAGTATGATGAAAACTGTACGATAAAACATTCACAAAACCAAACACCTTCTCTTGGCACTCATACAGTAGATATTGAATTTGAATCAAAACTTGCTAGTGCAATTGGTCGCTCCACATGGATTACAAATTCTCACCATCATCAAACAGTAAAACATGTTGGTAAAGGTTTACAAGTAGTAGCAAGAGCTAAGGATGGTACTGTAGAAGCATTAGAAGACGCTTCCTATCCTTGGTTAGTAGCCTGCCAATTCCATCCAGAAATGATGTCTGAAACAGATGAAAATGCAAAACGTTTATTTGCTGCCTTTGTAACAGCAGCTCGAGAAAATATAACTAAATAGTAGGAAGGTTTTAGTATGAAAGAAACAGGAAAATTTGGCTTCTGGAGTATTGTACTCCTAGGCATCAATGGTATTGTAGGGACAGGTATTTTCCTACTACCAAACAAAGCATATTCTATCATTGGTTCCGCTAGTTTAGGTGTCCTATTATTTGACGCCGTTATTGCCGGCTGTATCGCCCTTTGCTTTGCTGAAGCGGCAAGCTTATTTACACGTAATGGCGGACCTTACCTATATGCAAAACATGCATTAGGTGACTTTTGGGCCTTTGAAGTAGGCGTTCTAAAATGGATTGTAACCGTTATTGCTTGGGCGGCCATGGCTGTTGGCTTTGCTACCGCATTAGGTGCTGCAGTACCGGCGTTAAGTGGTGATCTTGCAAAAGATGTTATTTCATTTATCTTGATTGTAGGTCTTACCATTGTAAATATCTTTGGTGTTAACGTATCAAAATTCGTTAACAACTTAATCACTATTTCTAAGTTAGTCCCTCTTGCTCTATTTATTGCAATTGGTATTTTCTTTATAAATGGAGCTAACTTTACGCCAGTCTTCCCGCAAGATACTTATGTAGATGGATCATTTGCACAAGCCGCAGTTCTTCTATTCTTTGCCTATACAGGATTTGAAGTTATTGCCATTGCTGCAGAAGATATGAAAAATCCTAAGAAGAATTTACCACGTGCTATTATCATGTGTATGCTTCTTGTGTCCGTTCTATATATGGCAATCCTCGCCGTATCTATCGGTGTACTCGGCTCTGACTTGGCTAATACAAAAGCACCAGTCCAAGATGCCTTTAACGTAATTGTAGGTCCTATCGGTATGTACGTTGTATTAGTAGGAACACTGATTTCTATGGGTGGCATCAACTTTGCGGAGGCTTACTATGCACCTCGTGTGGCTACCTCTATGGCTGAAGACGGTATGTTACCAAGTGCACTAGCAAAACGTAATCGTTATAATGCACCATATGTTGCAGCTATTGTTACTGCTATTGCCAGTGTATTACTCGCATGGTCTGGTTCTTTTACTACATTAGCAGCCATCAGTGCAGTATCTCGTTTTACACAATATCTACCAACATGTTTAGCGGTTATTATCTTCCGTCGTAAATGGGCAGACAAAACTCGATCTTATACAATCCCTGGTGGCTATTTAATCCCAGTCATCGCTATTGGCACATCCCTATGGATGCTCGCCCAAGCACAAACTAACCAATTATTATGGGGTCTAGGCGGCTGTATCGTGATTTTGCCATTCTACTACTCCTATTGGAAAAAGAAAAAAGCTGGTCTCATTAAAGACCATGATGAAATGTAGAAAAGCTTTTGGTTCTCTTACATATATCTATTTTAGAGATACTACCAGTTAAAAGTAATTCCAAATATCTCAAATATAGCTTTTTCTGAGATACTACCAGTTAAAAATAATTATTTCTAATTAAATTTAAAACTACCAGTTAGTCATGTTGTTTTGTAAACCGATCTTCAATAACAGGAGGTCGATCTACTACAACGTGAACTTAACTGGTAGTTTTTTACATTTCTAGACTAAATATAATACTTTTAACTGGTAGTATCTCGCTAACCATATATATTTAGACTAAGTATAGTAAATTTTACTGATAGAGTTAATTAAAATAAATCTTCTTCAGTAGTTGTTGTCTTGGTTAGTTCTTCTTCGATATAGCCAACTTCATCAGTAGCTTCGTCTTCGTCGCGTGTGTCGATATAGATACTAATAAGCGCTAGTGCGCCTTCTTCATTGAGGGTTGCAATGGCACTCATAGGACCATAGGTTAAAATAAGGCCATCTTCTTCATCGCGAATGATATGAGGTACCGCATCAAAGTGTTGGTTCATGAGCTGATCAAAGTAATCTTCTACATCAAAGCCACTTTCAAGGGTGATGGATTCAGCATCGCCTTTTTGGAATACAACACGTGTGTCTTCATCTATATATTGGTAAAAATTATCCACATCAACATTCCCGGTTTCAAGCCACATGCTGAGGGCTGTAATCCAATCTTTCACAGTAGTTGGTGCAGAAATAAAAGCATACTCGCTTTCATCATCGCCAAAACGAAGATCATCATACTCAATACTATAGTTTTCCTGACTAGATACAATGCGGTCTACGAGCCCCTCATCATTTACATCTACAAAAATCATATACACATAGTTATCGCCGCTTTCATAAGAAACAGTCAAACCATGACGGCCCTCATGGAATAGCGCATCCTCCTCGTACACATCGGTAATATGCATCACCTTGCACGTAACAGGCACATTATCTGCCTTAATAGACTCAGTCATAGAGGATAAAAACTCAATACTTTCATTACGATTGCGGCCAATAATACCACGACCTGTGGACATGTATTCGCAATCCTCGGCTAGAATATTTTCAATACCGTGAATATCTGCGGACTCAAGAATAGATTTTATCAATAAAAGAGCTTGTATTTCAGTCATACTACGCCTCCTATGCTTGGTAATAATTACTGTTATTATTGTATCACAAATGCACCATATAATGAGCTTTATCCTTTGTTTTTCTAAGTATTCATCATATAATTAAATACATATAGATTTCAATTGGAGGTTACTATGAAATATACAACCATCGTTTTCGATTGTGACGGCACATTACTGGACACGGCTACAGATTTAGCTAATGCCGTAAATCATGTACTACAGACACATAACTTCCCTGAAAAGTCTCTAGCAGAGGTAAAGGCAGCACTTGGTAATGCAGTAACGTACTTGATGCGTCAATGCTTGCCTAGTACAGTAGCAGATCATGAATTAGAACCATATATTGATGAGTTCAAAGCTTACTATGGTGAGCATTTAAAAGACACAACAGCTCCTTACCCAGGCATTCTAGATATGCTTGATGTATTGCGTGACCAAGGCTATAAATTAGCTATCGTATCTAATAAAATCCAAGAAGGTGTAACACCTCTCAACAAAGAATACTTTGGCGATCGCTTACCTGTTGCCATCGGTGAAAGACCAGGCTTGCAACGTAAACCTGCTCCAGACATGGTACTTCAAGCCTTAAAAGAACTAGGCTCTACACCAGAAGAATCTATTTATGTAGGTGATTCTGAAGTTGACGTAGCAACTGCGGAAAACTCCGGCCTACTATGCATTGGTGTTACCTGGGGCTTTAGAGAAGAATCTCTCCACCAAGAATTAGGCGTAACACATATTGCCCGTAAAGCAGAAGATATTTTAAGTATTGTGGAAAACTTAAATAAATAACATCCTAAATTATAATCATTAATCTATAACAAATTCATATAAAATAAACGATTTATATCTTAAAACCGCACAAAAATGGGAATTAAAATATTAAACTTCTCATTTTTCGCGGTTTTTCTTTTATTTTCTCTAATTTATTTCATCTTTCACATTATACTTTTTACGTATAGATAC
>DXZL01000052.1 GCA_019419725.1 Veillonella sp.
TGGAAATTTTGGACATTTCATCTAAATCTTGCTGTACTACAGGATTAGCTAATTGAACTTCATACATTTTCATAGTTGCTTCTAATCGGGCAATTTCAGATTCCACCTCAGCTAATTGCTTTTCTATCATATAGGCGTTCGGTTTCTTCTGCGATCCCTCTGTAGATTCTTCAACTGAAAGTATAGATTCATTAATAGAAGTATGTTTATTATCACTAACACTATTTTCTAAGTTTTGCTCGTTAGCTATGGCTAACAAATCTTCCTGTTCTTTTAACTTTTCTTTGTAATACGAATAATTACCGAGATATTCAGTAATTTTCCCATCATCTAGAACAATGGTTTTTGTAGAAACTTGATCCAAAAAATATCTGTCATGAGAAATAATAAAGCAAGTACCTTCAAATTGTTGTAATGCTTCTTCCACAATTTCACGCGTTGGAATATCTAAATGATTTGTCGGTTCGTCTAAGATAAGGAAATTATCTCCTTGAAGGAATAATTTTAACAATGCTAACCGAGCTCTCTCACCACCGGATAAGTCTCCTACAAGCTTAAATACATCATCCCCTTTAAAAAGGAATGAGCCTAATACATTGCGGGCTTTTTCTTCAGTATAGTTAAAATGGTTCATAACCTCTTCTACTACCTGCCAAGAATCATGTAATTCCTCATGCTCTTGTGAGAAGTATCCCACTTGTACGCGGTTACCGATATCTACGTGACCATTCTCAGGGAATAATTCACCTACTATAGTTTTTACCAGAGTCGATTTACCAGCCCCGTTAGGTCCAATAAGGGCTACTGATTCTCCACGTCGTACTACGAGTGATATATCATCAATGATAGGATTTTCACCATATCCTACTGATAAATGATCTAGAACAAGAACCTTATCGGCACTCATCGCAGCAGGGGGGAAAGAAAATTGTAAATGATGTGAAGTTACCGGTGCATCAAGTCGTTCTAAACGATTCAATTGAGACTGACGACCACGAGCCATTTTAGATTTAATACCTGCGCGGTATTTATCTATATAAGCCTCTGTCTTTTTGATGTACTCCTGTTGTTTCTCATAGGCTACCATATCCGCTTTCAATCGTTCATCTCGTTGTTGAATATAACGACTGTAATTACCACGATACGTTGTAGCCTTATGGTTATCCAATTCTACAACGCCAGTGACAATACGGTCTAAGAAATAACGGTCATGGCTGACAATGAGAATCCCACCATGATAGGCAGACAAATACCCTTCAAGCCACTCTAACATGTCCATATCTAAATGGTTAGTTGGTTCGTCTAAGAATAAAAAGTCTGGACGCCGTACCAATGCTTTAGCTAAATTAATTCGAGTCTTTTGACCACCAGAAAAAGCGCTTGCTGGTTTATCTAAATCCTCATCAGTAAAGCCAAGACCATAAATGATGCGCTTAGTCTTTTGCTCGTAATCATAGCCGCCTAACCATTCAAGGCGATTTTGTAAATAATCTAATCGTTGTAAATCAGATTCACTAGCCGCTTCTGTTTCTAAGCGTGTGGTAAGTTCTTTAAGTTGTTCTTCCAATGCATGTACATCAGCCCATGCCTTTTCAATCTCAGTAGCTAAACTATCATCACCAAGATTTACATCTTGTTGTAAGTAGCCAATGCTTGCAACAGGCGACTTAACTACATTACCTTCATCAAGATCTTCATAGCCTAATATGCATTTTAATAAGGTCGATTTCCCAGCCCCATTAGGACCTACTAAAGCTAGGCGATCACCTTCTTTTATCTCAAAGGACACATTGGAAAATACTTGGCGCACCCCAAATGATTTTCCAAGGCCTATCATTCGAATGCGTTCCATTCACAACCTCCTAATCATTTACCCTTTATTATACCACAGTTGCCCGTACTAACATCAACATTTCTATAGAGTCTTTTGATTTTCTGCTATGACGAAATAATTTGCCTAATAACGGAATATCTCCTAATATGGGTACCTTTTGTATTTGATGCTGGTCTCGATTATCCATGAGTCCACCTATGACAAGTACTTCCCCTTGTTGTAAACGTACTCTTGTATGAGCCTGCCTTGTACTAATTTTATAAGCTTTCATTTCCGATACCATAATCGGTGTACTTACCTCGGCATGTATTTTTGCATCTACACCGCCATCAGCAGTAATAATAGGAGTATAGTTTAATTTAATCCCCACCTCTTCATAGCGAGTAGAGCGCTTGCGCTCTCCATTCACCTCTGACTCTTCTATAACGGGGATACGTTCACCTATTAATATATGTGCCGTCTCACCATTAAGGGCCATAATAGATGGTTTTGCTATTAGAACAGCTTTTCCAGAACTTTCCATCAAACTTAACTCAGGTTTTACAAAAAATTTGTAAGCTTCACCGCTTGGTGTTTTACCAAAGGTAACAGCCCCGTAGGAATTAGTCTTATCTTCTCCATGTCCAGTCAAACTGAGCCAAGACCATCTAAATCCTTGCTCTTTTGCATAAGATTGTTCCATAGCAATGATGGTTGCTTCTAATTGTACTTGTTTAGGTTCCTTGTCAACTGCATTGATTAGGGTTTCTACACGCCTCTTTTCTCCGCTTGTCAAATGCATAATTACTTCGTTTTGTTCTGAAAGCACAGCCATTTTATCATTTTTTACTACTGTTCCCAGTATATTTGATAAAGACTCTGCAGGCAGATGTTCAGGAGAAACTACATAGAGCTCTCTATTCTCTAGTGCAGTATCCTCAGATTCAATAAGAAGAGTCTCATGTTGTTTTGTTACCGTAAAATGATATAACCGCCCTAGTTCTTTAATAATCTCTTCTGGAGACTCTCCTTTTACACTTGCCGTAATATTGCCCTTTAATGACTCTACTCCGATAACTGATATACCATAACTGCGACAAATGCCTAACACAGTATCCTTTAAAGAGGCATTTCGTACAGATATTGTAATTGTTTCTTTATCTTTATTAGGTTCTACGCTCTTTATTGAATTATTTGTTACATTATTTCCTCCATTTTTTATTACCTTATCTTCTATAGTATTTCCTGTTACAACTAACATTTGTGCTAATAAAAAATATACTAGTGCAACTATTAATATAACTATTTTTATGATCACTCGATTTTTAGCCATCGCGACGAACCTCCTTCAATAATTTCTACACCACTTGCAGTAATATTAGATACGGATATTCCTTGCCAACTACTCCCTACCGTAACCATCTGTTCCTCTGAGCCTTTTCGTAAAATAGCTATATTTTGATTTCCTTCAATGATGCCCACCAGTTCAATTGGTTTTGTCGTATCGCCATTAAGCTCTTTAGGCTTCTTTCTATCTGTTCTTATTGTTTTATTCTTAGTACGTCTATATTTCCTTACTCCCTTTTTTTCACTTGATAGATTACCATTGACAATCGCCCATTCATCATCGCTCATATTATTTAAATCATCCATTTCCTCATAATCATCATCAAAATCTCTAGTCCCATCATTTTGATGTAACAAATCTGTACTAGAAATATTTTTAAAGACCTCTCGCCAAGGATGAGAACGCTCTACACTACTCACATCATATAGTAATCGTCCCTTACCATTAGAGTCATCGCTCCTTTTACTTATAGGTTTATGATCAACTCCATCTATACTAGATTTCCCCTTATATTTACCATTGTTTCTCTTAGTAAATGTATCCTCCGTTTTGTCTTTTGAAATTTCTGGTCTTTGTTCACTAGCCTCGTCATTGAATTGGCCTGATTGTATTTGAACCTTATCCTCCTGAGAAGGATAAAAAATACCAACTGATATTACCCCTAGTGCAATTACAAGAAAAATAATAATTACAATTCGGTAGTGCCGAATAATAAAATACTGTTTATCAATCCATAATTTAATGCGTTGTATATAATCTTGTAAGTTCATATTCCACCTCCTGCTGACATATTCTAGGAGGTCCTTTTAAATTCCTACAAAAAAATGACTCTACCAGTCACCTATGTGACTAATAGAGTCATTCATTATATTGACAAATCAAAAGGATTTGTTCTTGTTTTATTTGCTTTTAAAACCATCAGGATGAGATGTATGCCATTTCCAAGCATCTTTGATAACATCGGCTACATTACTGAATTTAGGATCCCAACCAAGTAATTCTTTAATTTTTTCAGAGGAAGCAATCAATGTACCTGGATCGCCAGCACGACGATCACCATATTGAACAGGAATATCGATACCAGTTACCTCTTTAGCAGTTTCAATGATTTCTTTTACGGAGAAGCCATTTCCACTACCAAGATTAAATACTTGGGACTCGCCGCCTTTACGTAGATAATTCATAGCCAAAACATGGGCTGCAGCTAAATCATTAACATGAATATAATCGCGCACACATGTACCATCAGCTGTATCATAGTCAGTGCCAAATACAGTTATATGTTCTCTTTTACCACGAGCTGCATCGAGCACAAGTGGAATCAAATGAGTCTCTGGATGATGGTCTTCCCCAATCGTACCAGATGGGTCAGCCCCTGCCGCATTAAAGTAACGCAATGCAACATAAGTAGAACCATAAATTGAACTATAGTCAGATAACATTTCTTCAATCATTAACTTAGTACGACCATATACATTTGTAGGATGCAATTGAGCATCTTCACGAATTGGCACTACCTCTGGTTCGCCATATACAGCAGCCGTACTAGAAAACACAAAATGTTTTACACCCGCAGTACGAGCAGATTCAATAAGGTGATAGGAACCAACTACATTATTTTCATAATAAATAGCTGGATTTACCATTGATTCTCCAACTTGAGAATGGGCAGCGAAATGCATAACCCCAATAATATGATGCTCTTTCATAATATCTACTAACTTAGGATCTGCAATATCCATATTGTAGAATGTAACCCCTTCAGGAATAGATTCTACATGTCCGCGAGATAAATTATCTACAATGATTGGTGTATAACCTGCTTGTTGTAAGGCACGTACAGTATGACTCCCAATATAGCCAGCACCACCTGTTACTAAAATATTCATAGTTCCCCCTTATGAATTATGTGTATCCTTTGCACGAGCTAATTTAGGCCCGATGAGACGTTTATAGACCTCAACACCTGGTTGGTCAAAGGCATCAACACCAGCAAAAATAGATTCAAAGTAAACAGCCCAACAATGCATAAACATGATTTCCCCTAAATGGAATGCATTTAATATTGGTACAGTTATCGTCATATTAAAGCGATTGTCACTAGATAAAGCCTCTCTATTAGCATCTAATGCAATATTGAGAATATCACAAATGCCTACATTACCAAGTGCTTGCAATCGTTCATATTGACTATGTGTATTAGGCACTACAAGATTATGTTGCCACTCTTTAACCTTAATAAATTGAACGACCTTATTAAGGCGACCTTCTTGATGCTCTTGTACTTGAGCATGCATATCCATAGTTCCTACTGCCGCAACTGGTGTACGACCATAAGGTAAGCATGTATTACTCATCTTACCTAACGATTCGGACAATAGCTGTACATACCAATCAGATAAGGAATGAAGGGCTTCCCCATAAGGCATAAACACCTCAATAATACGACCATAACGTTCGGACGCAATATATTTTAGCAATGCACTTAATAAAGCAGGATTTTTGAAAATATCCTCTTCTTGGCAAGCAGCATCCATTGAAGCTGCACCAGCTAAGAACCCCTCAATATCAAAGCCCACAAGAGCCGCCGTTACAAAGCCAACCTCTGTAAACACAGAGAAACGACCGCCAACACCATAGGGAATACTATAGGTTTTCCAATGATTTTCTAGTGCCATAGAACGTAGAACTGTAGGATGTTCATCATCAGACGTATCGGTAACAGCTACTACTTCATAATTTATATTCCGATCTTGCAATGCTTTTTCCAAAATCATGAAATTAGCCATTGGTTCGATAGTAGAGCCAGACTTAGATGTAATAACGAGCATCACCTTATAGTCGGGTCCTTTTTTCTGAGCTTGATACTCTAAGGTACGAATAAGGCCTGATAAATAATCACCATCTACGTTAAATCCAGCAAAATACATCCGTGGATATCCGTTGCGTTCTTCCGTACTAAGATTATTCCAAAATGCACCACATTGAACATCAAAAATAACCTTACTACCCAAATAAGAACCACCAATACCTACAGATACAACTGTATCAATATTATGGCGAGCATAGTCCCTCAATTCATAAAGACGTTTCAACATTGCAGGTGTATTAATACCATCTTCAGAAATATAAGGAAGTTGGTAAAACAATACCGGTTCAGGCAAGCCGTCCTTGGAAACATGGCCTTCTTCAAAGCCTGTAGAGCGTAAAATATTGGTATGGCGCCAAACATTTTGTATAGCACGCTCAAAGTTTTTTACGTCTCGTTCTTGTATGCAACTTTCATTATATATGTTAGCGTAATCTAACTCGAACCCCGATTGTAATCGCAACATCAAATATCTCCTTCACTGACATTTTATGTACAATATTCTACTCATTATACCATAAAACAATGAATAAAATATTAGTTTATGCAATCAATTCACCCACAAACCATAACCAAACCCCACTGCATAAACAGACCATAACAATGCAATAGGGATAGCTAGTTTAAACTTAAGCTTTAAAGTCTTATGACGCCAAATAACCATACCTAATAGAGCACCAAGGCCGCCAAAGGCAAATGCTAAAAATAATAATGTGAACTCTGAAATCCGATTATACCCCTTAATAGCACATAGCTTATCATATCCATACATGCTAAATACAATTAGATTGCATAGCCCTACAGTAACCCAGAATTGTGTATCACTCATGTCCCCAAACCTTATATACCTTACTTATGATGAGCTTTAAAATATTCTAATGTTTTTTGTAAGCCTTCATCTAATGTTGTTGAAGCTACAAATCCAAAATCGCGTTCCGCCTTTGCATTGCTTAACCGTGAATGTTTGATATCACCTATGCGTTCAGCCTCATAATGAACCATAAAGTCGGCACCACTAATAGCTCTGAATCTCGTAATCAACTCATTTACAGATGTTCCCATATTGGTAGAAACGTTATAAATACCTGTACAGTTATTATTTCCCATAGCCTTAATATTAGCTTCTACCACATCTTCTACGTAAATAAAGTCTCTTGTTTGTTCCCCATCACCATATACGGTTAAAGGCTTACCTTCAACAATTAAACGATTGAAAATACTTATAACGCCGCCTTCACCACCATCCCCTTGACGTGGTCCATATACATTAGCATATCTAAAGCATACTGTATTTAATCCAAAAGCTTCACGATAAATACGCAAATACCCTTCTGCAGTAAGCTTGGTTAACCCATAGAAGGATGATGGCATACCACTAAGTTCTTCAGTTAATGGTAACACTGCTAAGTCCCCATAAACAGCAGCTGAAGAAGGCATTAAAAATTGTTCAACTTTCACCTTACGACAGGCATCAAGTACATTTATTAGCCCTAGTAAATTAACATCACAGTCATATCCAGGATTCTCCATTGAGGACTGCACCATAGTTTGAGCAGCCTCATGGAACACAATAGAGGGCTTAAACATTTCAAATACAGATAATAATTTTGGGTCTCGTACATCCATCTCAATAAATTGAGCGGACTCATGTACAAAAGAACGCATACCTGTAGATAGATTGTCTATAACAAGCACATTGTGCCCCAATCCAATTAATCGATCAACGAGATGAGAACCAATAAATCCGGCTCCACCAGTAACACATATATTCATAGCACCCTCCTTTCTGAGAAATCTAAATTCCCGCACCTTTTTTGGCTAATACATCAGCCATTTCATTATATATATCGCCCGTATGTGCTGCCACCTTGTGAAAGTGTACGCGCACACGATTTTTTATAGAGTCATAAAATGCAGCATATTGTTGAGTTAGTGCATTATTGCGTTTCCATCTTTTAGTAGCCCACATTTCAATTCCCATATAATCATAATATAAGGAACATTCAGGAATACCCTGATCAACAGCATATTTCATAACATACATCGCAGCTAATAGCTCGCCAGACACATTCCAAAAAGCCGTATATCGTTCATCAGTAGAGGGAAAGGAAAAAGTCTTTCTAGTCCCATTCAAGAAGATAACACCACCAGCACCAACTGTATTGGTACCTTTATTATAACTACCATCAATATAAGCAATAATAAGGTCGGCCTTAGTAAAATCTGGTTTCACCATATTTGGAGATACCTTATTTTGAACTTTAGAACTAAATCCTATAGGTCTAGAATTCATAGATTTAGACTTAACTGCTTGTGGCGATTTAGGTTCGCTCCGTTTAGCACTCATAAAATCACTCAAGGATAATCCTGAATCATCTACAAAGGCACGTGCTTCTGCTTCTGTAGAGAAAGATTTGTAGATAGCACCGCCAAAACCCTTTACCTGTTTCTCACAGTCAGCCCAGGTAGTATAAACTCCTGGTACACGGCCTTGACGAACTGCATAAAACTTCTTTGCCATACGTACCTCTTAATGATCCATTGTAAGTACTACAAATTCAGCATTTACAACAGAGGCCAAATCCTTTGGATTTACCTTCATCTGCATGCCTCGTAGACCAGCGCTTACATATACAAATTCTTGAGGTTCCATTGTAGCATCAAAATAGGTAGGAAACGATTTTTTCATCCCCACTGGAGAACATCCGCCCCGTAAGTATCCGGTAATACCTAGTAAGTCCTTAACATGAACCAGTTCTACAGACTTATTATGACTGACACGAGCCGCTTGTTTCATATCTAGCTCTTCAGCCACTGGAATACAGAATACTACAAACCCTGTTTTATCGCCCTTACCAACTAGTGTTTTAAAGACTTGTTTTTCATCGAGTCCTAAAGCTTCTACTACATGAAGGCCTGCAGCACGCTCTTCAGACCACTCATATTCGCTAATACTATAAGGTATCTTATGAG
>DXZL01000053.1 GCA_019419725.1 Veillonella sp.
AAGAACATGATGGATACTTCCATATTTTCAAGAAGGAAGTTTTTAGCATCACCTAATTGTTCAAGGTTAAGTTCAACTTGATCATATGTTTCGTTATCCATGAATGTGTAAGAGCCATCAGACTCGTACAAATATTGCATACGACGACGATCAACATGTGCTTTAGGCACTTTTTCACCTGCATTGAAAGTACGCTCTACTACAGAACCAGTTTGCAAATTTTTCATTTTAGTACGTACGAATGCAGCACCTTTACCTGGTTTAACGTGTTGGAAATCAACTACTTGCCATACATTACCGTCGATTTCAACGGTTACACCTGGACGAAAATCATTACTGGAAATCATCTAACTCTTCTCCTTCTAAATACCTATTTCAATTAACTCTTTTGGACTATGTGTCAACACCTCATAGCCGTCAGATTTGACGATGACACTATCCTCTATTCTCAATCCGATAGTACCTGTAATATAAATGCCAGGCTCTACCGTAATGATCATATTTTCTGTAAATACCGTATCGGATTTAGTATTCGCTACTGGTTCTTCGTGAATCTCAAGGCCTACGCCATGACCAGTACCATGATTAAATTCCTTGGTATATCCATGCTCTTTAATATAATCACGACATACTGCATCAAGTTCTTTACCAGTTATACCAGCTCGAACTGCAGCTACGCCACGTTTTTGTGCTTCTAAAACTATACTATATAACTTCTTTTGTAATTCAGAGGCAGGCCCCATTACAATAGTTCTAGTCATATCGGAATGATAACCCTTATATACGGCACCAAAGTCAAAGGTAACAAAATCACCTGCTTCGATGACCTTATCACTGGCTACACCATGAGGCATACTAGACCGATTACCAGAAGCTACAATAGTTGCAAAGGAAGGTTCCTCAGAACCACGTTTTAACATTTCTGATTCTAATATGATACGTGCTTCGTTTTCAGTCATTCCTACCTTTAGTTGTGGTAGCAATGCGGCGAAAGCTTCATCACCAATGTTAGCTGCTTTACGCAATAATTCCAATTCATCTTCACGCTTAACTGCTCGTAGTTTAGCAAAATTGATAGACGTAAAATTAAAGCGTTCATCTAATGTATCACATAAGGTTTCGTATGTATCAACAGGCATTTGTTTGCCCTCAATACCAAATAAACCTTCGTGAATATGATGTTCATTGAATATGTCTACAAGAGTATCCATAACAGAGGATTCATATTGAATGACTGTATACCCTTCACATTGTTTTGTAGCTTGCTCAGTATATCTGAAGTCGGTAATCATAAAGGCCTTATCTTGTGTAATGATAGCAAACCCTGTTGTACCAGTAAAACCAGCAAAATAATGTAAATTTATAGGGCTCATCAAAATGACGCCTGTTAATTCTTGCTCTTTAATATACTGTTGTAGCAGATTTAATCCATTCATAATCATGCTCCTAGTCTATAAAGTACAATTAATCTTACCATAAAATACCTATATTGAATAGAATTTTATGCTATTTTTTGAAAGCCTCTATATCATCTGAGGATAAGTCCTGTACAGAACCAATCTCTTCAATACCGGTTAAATCTATATGACCTATGGTTAGACGCTTTAAATAGGTAACAGTGCCACCAGCAGCGCCAATCATACGTTTTACTTGATGATATTTGCCTTCTTCAATTGTAATATGTACAGATTTGGAAGATAAAATATCAATTAAAGCGGGCTTACAATGGGTTCCATCGCCTAGGACGATTCCCTCTTTAATACGTTGAATTCCATCTTCGGTTAACTCACCTTCGAATTCTACGTAATAAACCTTTTCTACATGCTTATTGCCATTGATAATAGAATGTCCCCAAACACCATTATTGGTAAGTAAAAGTAGGCCTTCTGTATCCTTGTCTAATCTTCCCACAGGGACCACGCCCATTTTTATATATTCAGGGGGCAACAAATCCATTACGACAGGATGACTTGCATCCTCTACAGCAGTAACATAGCCTTTAGGCTTATGAAATTTAACATAGTAATGTTGTTTGGTATTAACAATTTGATCATCAACTGCAATGACATCAGACTCAATATCTACATGAATATCTTTTTTTCTTGCTACTTCACCATTAATGGTAACTCTTTGATCCTTTATGAGTTGATGAACCTCTTTTCGACTACCAAAGGCTTTATTAGCTAATAATTTATCGAGTCGCATTATACATGTCCTTGTAGTAACTCAACATGAGCCGTATCATTGAGCAAATTCAGAATATTATGATCATATTCGCCCATACCATTATAGAAAATACGGTTAATAGCCGTATTACCTTGGCTGAAATTCCAACAATGACTAATTGAAATGTCTAGTAATTTACATAATAATGTTCGAATAGTTCCACCATGACATGCAACTAAAAGTGTTTCCTCTTCATCATTTTCATTGAGGAATTCTTCAAGACCTGCCCATGCTCGATCTTGTAAATCTTTAAAGCTTTCTCCGTTTGGAACTTTTACAAGATGCGGTCTCAAATACATCTCATCAATTAGGCCCGGCCAGCGTGATTCGATATCTGAGAATAGCATAGCTTCCCAGTCACCAAAATTAAGCTCTCGTAATCGTTTATCCACTGTAATAGGTGTAGTGCGATTACCTCTAATAGTTTCAGCTGTAACCAAAGCACGGCTTAAATCACTGGATAATATACGGTCAAAGGTAATATCTTTAAGAGCTTCACCACAGGCTTTAGCTTGATTTAAACCGTTTTCATTTAGAGGAACATCTGTAATGCCTTGATATTTCCCCATTTTATTCCAATCAGTTTCGCCATGGCGCACAATATATAATGTCTTCATAATCTTCCTATACTTTCAAAATATCTGTTAGTTTCTCTACTAATTTGATATTAGTATCATGATCTTTAATAGCAATACGTACCCATTGATTATTGAGACCTACATAAGAGTCACAATTGCGTACAATCATGTTATCTCTCTTTAGATTTTCATTAATCGTATTAGCTGTAATACCTTCATGATTTACTTTGAACAAGATAAAATTGGCGGACGGTGGATATACGGTAATCCCTTCTATTGCATCTAATGCATTATACATAAATGCTCTTTCCTCATTTAATTCTTGCTTTGTTCTTTTTATATAATCAACATCATTCAAAGCAGCCTCTGTATAAGCTTGGGCTAATGTATTTACAGACCAACTAGGAATATATTGATGTAAGTGACTAATTAATTTCTCGTTACCAAAAGCAGCACCAATTCTAAGACCCGGTACAGCATAAAACTTCGTGAAAGAATGAACTACGATGATATTATCGAATTCATTAATCAAAGAACGCATAGATTGATCATTATCACGTAATGGATCATTGCCTACAAAATCAATAAAGGACTCATCTATAACAAGTAAGCTATTGGCATCTTTTAACATGCTCGCTACAGTTCGAATATGTGCTTTATCAAGTAATGTTCCATCTGGATTGTTAGGATTACCTAAAAATACAATAATACGACCATCTTGACCTTTAAGCTCAGCAGCAAAGGTTTCTAATGCTAAATAAGGTACTTCAAAATAAGGTTTTCCATTATCATCTTCACGAGGACGATAAAAAATATCTCGCACAGGAATGTTACTGGCTTCAAGAGCCTCTTTATACTCAGAAAAACCTGGTGCTGGTACAAACGCACCGGTATATTCAGGTAAACGACAGATGGCATATAATAACTCAGCTGCGCCATTACCAACTATAATTTGATTCTTATCCATCCCATATGTATCAGCAATAGCATTTAATACATCATCATTTGTAGCATCTGGGTAGTGAGAAATATAACGTAGTTGATCATTTAATGCATCCAATCCTCGTTGGCTAGGGCCAAGAGGATTAATATTAGCGCTAAAATCAATTACCTCATATGGTTCAATTCGTTGTTCATGGGCAAACTGAAATATATTGCCCCCATGTATCTTAGACATTCGACTCTCTTTCTATTAAATATATTATCGTTTAATATAGGTCAATCCTTCATTTGTTGTTTCTACTGTATCCACATAGGATAACTGTGGTAACTTACGCATAATCTCTTGTTTACAATCATCGATTCGACCATAATCTACGGGGAATAAGAGCCCCATAATGGTACCACTATGAGCTATGATTGTACCAACACTATTGTAGTAATTACCAATATCGTGAAAATCATATAAATTAGGTTTATACAATATACGTTGATTACCAAAGGCACTTAATGTAGTTGCTTGACCTATTAAATTTATATCATGTGTATTCAAGCCCCGTTTGAATAGATCAAGTGATTCCTCTATGATAGATTCTTTTTCTAAAATCTTAGTTTGTAAATCTATTTGTTGATTAAAAGAAACCGTATCTATACTACCACCTTCATCAAATACAAGGATTTTCAATGGAGGGCACATGCCTAGTGGTTGTGAAATAGTGCCTTTTATATAATCAAACTGAGTTACACCTTGATAAAATGAAGCATCTGTAGGCTCTACAGATAAGCAAATTTGTTCTAATTCCTTTAGTGATAGATCATAATTCATAGCTAACGCTGTTGCCATAGCCGTCACAGATATATCCGCAGAACTTGAGGCCATCCCCTTACCTTGTATAATGTCAGAACGTACATATACAGGTGGACAAGCTTGGTCTTTATTTTTTATCTCTAATAATCGTTGTACTAATTGTCTTGCCAGAGCTGACTTAGGTTGTAATGCACAATAGTGCTTAGAAAATGGATGTGTTACATTACTTAATGCGTAGGAGTATCGATTAATAGGACAAGTCACTAAGAATGACTGACCATTAATAGAACCTTGTAGAAATTCCCCACATGTACCTGGGGCTCTTACATAATAGGTCACATTGAACTCCTTTCACATTAAATAAAAATAATAACTATAAAGAGCCATTAGGCAAAGAATTATTGAAACATAGTCGTATTGGATGCGACAGTAGCAGATAATATGGACAAGATAATGATATATACAAAAAGTAATAATACCTCTGTAACCTCTACAACAAATCCATATGTGTCACCAGTAGTACCACCAAGTTGCTTAACAATATAACGATTAAGCAAACGATTGATAATATAGGTAATTATCATGCTTACAATATTGATTTGGAAAATACCTAATGTAGCGTAAGCCAATATACCTAATCCAACAACATAACCTACATCAGCTATGGAAAAAATAGAATATACACCATATAAAAGGGTATATAAGATTACACCAATTAGTAATATCACAATAGGCATAAAGAAGGTAGAAAGTGTATTGTACGTAATAACATGCTTTGGTGCTAAATTAGCGAATGCAGCCCCCATCCCCTGCTCACGTGCATAAGGATAGGAACGAATGCTTAAAACAAGAGACCAACGACTCATTAGTGGCATCATAATTAATGCCATAGGAATAAATTCCGCTGTTGGAATCGCTGTTAATAATTGCCATTTTAAAAGTGTAACAAATACAAAAGCAACAACACCAAAAGAGCCAATACGGCTATCTTTCATAATTTCCAGCTTACGTTCCCGTTCACGTCCTGAAAATAGACCATCACTTGTATCCATTAAACCATCAGCATGGAGACCACCAGTAATCAAGAATTCCGCTACAACAATGATTAACATTAACGGAACCAACGGAATAAACGGTGATAATATTCCATATAGTAATGCTAAAATAAGGCCGATGATCACCCCTACATAAGGAAAGGCTACAACAGATTTACCAAAATCCTCTACAGACCATTCTGTTTGATTAACGATCTTTAAACGTGTTAAAAACTGTAATGCTATGAAAAAAGGTGTCATTATACATTCATCCCATAAGTAATGGCTGTACTAATAATAACCATTAGTATAGTCGTAAAATACATCATATAAATTGTGCGTGTAATATGGTTGCGATTTAATTTTTCAATAGGATCCCCCATGTATTCACGGAAGGTCATTTTTTTGAAATATTGATTGTAACCACCTAAACGAATATGTAAAGCCCCTGCAACTGGTGCTTCTGCATAGCCGCCATTAGGACTTGGATGCTTATTAGCATCACGTAAGCCAATTTGAAAAGCTTTCTTTGCGTCAAAACGTAAAAAGAATGCAGAAATAATTAATAATATAAAGGTAATTCGTGCAGGAATCCAGTTGAGTACATCATCAAAGCGGGCAGCTACACGACCAAAGTACATATACTTTTGATTTTTATAGCCTAGCATAGAGTCCATAGTATTGGCAGTTCTATATAGAATTGCACCCATTGGACCACCGATGATGAAGAAAAATAAAGGCGCAATAATGCCATCGACTGTATTTTCTGCAATGGTCTCTACAGTAGCTCGTGTAATTTCGCTTTCATCTAATTCTTCTGTATCGCGCCCTACAATCCAAGATAATCTCTTGCGAGCTTCTTCAATATTATCTTGCTTAATTAATTGACTAATAGTAAAACCAGCACCAGCTAGTGAACGCGGAGATATAGCAATGTACAGAATAATTACTTCAAGTGCATATTCTACCCATTCATCAACTACGCCACCAAGCCAAAGAATCAAAGAAACTATAATATATACAGAAACAAGGATTAAACCTACTGCAATACCGCCGTACCATAGTTTTTTTGTATCATTATCAGTATCTTTATATAGAACTGCCTCGAAAAAAGATATAATACGACCAATTATAGCCACAGGATGGTATTTGCTATTGGGATCTCCAATGAGCAAATCCAATATAAATGCTAAGATTGGAATACATACAAAGCTATACTTTGTAAACCAATGCAATATTGTTAAATGTTCCATACATCTCCCCTACTAACCCAAGGTAGACATAATATAATCCATATCTAAGTGTTCTTCTACAATGTCAGCTAATCGATTGTAAGCTGCATTTTTGTGATCAAAATAATGGAATACTACATCTAATGGTTCTAACCCCTTACGTTCACGTAACTGATTGATAATAAAGCGTCTAAATTCATCATTATCAAATACACCGTGAATATATGTGCCCATTACTTGATGATTGCCATCGATAAAGCCATCAATTACATTGACCGCCTCTTCACTGCGGCTCGTAATAGTGAAACAACGGCTCACGGTATCTACTAATGGCGTAGTATCCCCCATATGAATCTCATAGCCTACTAATTTTTCACCTGTAAATGTACCATTTAAAAACTGAAGGTTAGATACATTAAATTCTACTTGGTGTGTAGTTTTTTGATCCTTCATTGTGGTGGAGGAATCTACTAAACCAAGCCCTTCAACTTCTTCAATATCACCTTCCATATGATGCGGATCATATATTGTTTTACCGAGCATTTGATTGCCACCACATACACCGATAACAGGTGTGCCTTGTTCAGCAAGCTGCTTAATTTCATCAGCAAATCCAGAATTACGAAGATATGTTAGGTCTGCTAGTGTATTTTTAGAACCAGGTAAAATGATTAAGTCCGGTTTACCAATAACATCTCCAGGGCCCACAAAACGAACAGATACATCTGGTTCATAATTTAATGCATCAAAGTCCGTAAAGTTAGAAATTTTAGGTGTTTGCATAACGACTATTTGAATCTCTTTAGCACCGCTATTGCGTTTATTTTCTAGTGCCACAGAGTCCTCTTCATCGATATCAAGGTTTTCAATGGCAGGAATAACACCTACTACCTTTTTACCTGTTTTTTCTTCGATGAATGTGAGTGCAGGTTCTAATAATTTAATATCACCACGGAATTTATTGATAACAATACCTTTAATAAGATCTCGCTCTTCTGGTTCTAATAATTCTAAGGTACCAACGATAGATGCAATAGCACCACCACGGTCGATATCAGCAATGAGATATACAGGAGCTTGCGTCATCTTAGCAATGCGCATATTTACGATATCATTTGCTTTGAGATTAACTTCTGCTGGACTACCTGCACCTTCAATAACCATCATATCAAAGTTGGAATCCAAGAAGTCGATAGATTCTTTTACCTTATCAAGGGCTGTTAAAGAATATTTTGTATGGTATTCCTTAGCACTATAGACGCCAACCGGCTTGCCCATTAATACCACTTGAGAGGATTGATTGCCTGTAGGTTTTAATAAAACAGGGTTCATTTGAACAATTGGATCTATGCCTGCAGCCTCAGCTTGCGCTACTTGAGCACGACCAATTTCATCTCCCCATTTAGTGACGTATGAATTGAGGGCCATATTTTGAGCTTTAAAAGGAACGGTTTTAAAACCTCTTCTATAAAAGATGCGGCATAATGCAGTACATAAAATACTTTTACCTACATTGGAACTCGTTCCTTGGAACATAATTTTCTTAGCCATTTATATGAACCTCCTGGGATTTTAATTCAATGGTAACACCGCTAATCGTTAAGTATAATTTATTAGCTACAGTTGCGACAGTCCGATTAACGCGACCTGCAATATCTCTAAAATATCTAGCTAGCTTATTATCTGGTACAATACCAAGACCAATTTCATTGGTTACAAAAATAACTGTTTTCCCATCACTTGATGCAATTAAGCTTAGCAATGATTCTAATTCAGAAAGTACAGCCTCTTCCAAGTCATTAGCATCTTGTTGCCCTTGTATAGAGCCATGTGCCATCATGTGATTCGTAGTAAACATAGTTAAACAATCAATAAGAATTACATCAGTAGATTGACTAATATTTTGCCATTCTTTAGCTAAATATAATGGCACCTCAAAATTAGTCCATATGTCGCCACGTCGTTCCTGATGTTTCTTTATACGATCAACCATTTCTTCATCAAACGCCTGTCCAGTTGCTACATAAGCTTTACGACCTTCCGTAGAAAGGGCTAAACGTTCTGCAAATTCACTTTTTCCACTGCGTGCTCCACCGGAACACAATATAATTTGGGATT
>DXZL01000054.1 GCA_019419725.1 Veillonella sp.
ACACTGTGGTGACCTGCATTTAGGGGCACCCTTTCAATATGCTACAGGTATTAGCCGCGCCGTTGATCGTGCCGTGAGCGAAGCTACCTATGTAGCCTTTGATACAATTATTGACACGGCTATTGATGAGCATGTTCATGCTGTTGTCATAGCTGGTGATATTTATAATAGCGAAGACCATAATCTAGAGGCACAGGTGCGCTTTGTGCGCGCCATGTATCGTTTGGCGGAACATCGCATTGCGGTTTATATGGTGCAAGGTAATCATGACCCTGCTGAAAGCTGGAAGGCTCAATTGCAGATGCCTGACAATGTGCATGTATTCTCTAGTGAACAAGTACAACGGTTCCCATTAATTGTTAACAATATAGAAATTGGTGGCGTTTACGGTATTAGCTGTGGACATGGTAATGAAAGCGACAATTATGCGCGCCAATACCGTGCCTTTGAACGAGATGAGTTTTCTTTGGCTGTCATGCACGGGACGGTAGGTTCTAGTGCAGGCTCTGAAAACCATAATGTGACCGGCCCGTGCAGTTTAACTGATCTTGCAGAGGCAGCTATGGATTATTGGGCGTTAGGACATATTCACAAATCTCAAGTTCTTAGCGAGGAACCTCTTGTTGTCTATTCCGGTAATCCTCAAGGTTTACACCGCAAGGAAATAGGCCCTAAGGGGTGCTATCTCGTCTCTGTATCTCATAATGGTCATTGTGAACCTCGTTTCATTGAAACAAGTGCTATTCGTTTTGAAGAAATCAAAATTGATATTGCAGGCATGAAAACGGAAGCAGAATTCTTAGAAATTTTACGCCATAAAAAAGAGAATCTGCGTAAGCAACATAAGAAAAATATCTTGCTTTCCATCGTTCTCGTAGGTACAGGTCCATTGCATCGTTTATGTACACAAGAAGGTGTGCGCAAATTATGGTTGCAAGAGTCCCAAAGTGAAGAGAAAAGCAAGTCTATATTTGTTATGCCTTATCGCATGATGTGTAATACGCGACCTAGCATTAATTTGGCTGAACGTAGATTGTTATCCGATGTAGTAGGGGATTATTTACGCGCCTATGACGATATGGTTGATGGCAATGCTGTACAGACGGCACGTCAAATTTTGGCAGAACGACCTGAGTTTAAACGCTTAGGTGTATATGCTGAGTTGTTAAGTGATGAATTATTGCTTCGCGCCTTGAAGCGCTGTGAAATTGAAGGTGTTACTGTATTGATGGGGGCTAACGATGAACATTAAACGCATACGATTTGATGAATTTGGCCCGTATCGAAACTGGTCTTTCACTACGGGAAATCATGGTGTTCAGCTCATGTATGGACCTAATGAAAGTGGCAAAACCTCTTTGCTTGAAGGGATGCGCACACTTCTATTTGGTGGTACTCATAAGGCTTATGGGCCTATGACGGGTTCCCTTGATGTAGAGCGTAATGGTGAAAGCTACTACATTGGTCGTAAGGGTAAACAACTAGACTTTTACAGTCCTGGAAATCCAGCCATTCATGAGGAGCCAGCTCAACACTGGTGGCATGGTATTGATAAAAAAACATATAATCGAATATTTGCATTGACCCTTGATGATTTACAAGGGCTCGATGTTCTACAAGAGGTAGAGGTTCGGTCCCGTTTCTTCGGTGCTGAAGGAGGCGAGCATTTAGGCTCTGTCGTAAAAGATGTGGAAAAAGGTGCTACTGATCTATTAGTAGCTTCCTCCAATGGTAAACGCCGCATCAATGTGTTGATGGATGAGCTTAAAGAAAATCGTCAAAAGTTAAGCCATTTAGCCGAGCATGAAACGCAATATGTAGAATTGCAAAAAGCCTTTCATAGTACGGAACAGACTGAGGCAGAATTGCAAGGTCAGTTGCAAGAATGGAAGGAATACCGCGATGGTATAGACGTCGTATTGCGCGCATGGGATACGTATCGCCGTAGCGAAGAAGCGCGTATGCATATGCAACAGTACAATAGTGAGCTTGCCTTGAGTCGTGATGAGTTCCTTCGCATCGATGAGGAAATCAAACGAGCTCGAGATAATATGCAGTTGTGGCAGGAAAAGGAAGCGGCCTTGATGCCAGCTAACTTTAGCCCGGATAGTCCATTTGGTACGTATGGTCAAGATATTGAAGACCTTATCCAACAAGGCGCCAAGTGGGAACAATTGCGCCGCGAGTGTGAAGAAGGGGATGCATACATTTTTAAGGTACGAGAACAATTAGAGTTTTCTCGTTCTATGCATTCTGCGTGGCGTGATGATGAGCCAATGGCTGACGATGTGAATTGGTTTGAAGGAGAGCGCTTAGCAAGTCGCTTGCGCACTGCTAAAGATCAATTATTACATTGGCAAGATCGCAAGCCTGCTGAGGCCTCTGATGATTTGCCAACAGCCAATCTCGACGGAGCATCGTTACCAAATTACAGCGAAGAGGATTTGGCGAAAAAAGAGCATCTCGAACGTGAACTAGAGCTTATCTTGATGGATATAGATCGGGTTACAGAAAAACGGGATAGCTATGGTCCTGATGCACAACCGAGTAATTTGCCAAAGTGGTTACAACGCATTAGTGGCGTAGCTGCAGTGATTGGCGTTTTACTCGTATTAGCAGGCTTATTAGTATTAGAGTCTGTACTCTATACGATTGGCGGCTTTGTATTATTAATCCTATCTATGGCGTTGTTCTGGTATGCTACATGGAGACGTCATAACGGCAATTCTGATGTATCTAAACTGAATTATGAGTTACAAATCTTGTCATCTCGTAAATCTGATGTAGAACATCAGCTAGAGGCGTTGATTAAGGCCGCAACACCTGTGGTGAGCCCAATTCCATCCATTGAAGGAGCGGCACATCTTGATCGTTGGATCCAAGAAGGTCATACATTACAAGCTATTTATGATGAGGCCCTTGCAGCTTGGCAGAATTGGTTGCCTCAAGGTGCGGCGAAGAGCCTTAACGAAGATGATTTCTTTGGACTCAAACAAGAGTATGATCAATATCATGAACAATTGCGCACCATTGAAGGCTATGAAAAGCGATTAGCTGAGCATAAAGAAGGCTTACGTGTTATCGAAGACCAAGCGATGACATTGTGGTATAACCTTGGTGTTGAGGCGCCAGTATCTCCTACAGAGTTAAAACGTATTTATAACCAATACAAAAACTTCCAACAAAATAAAATTGTATGGGAACAAAAGGAAGCACAACGTAAAAGCTTCCGCAATGAGTATGATAATTGGCACCGCAAAGAAAAAGAATTACTACTTCGTCAACAAGAGCTCTTGCACAAGGCTGGTATGGAAAGCTCCAACGAGTATCGTCAACATCTTATTGATGAAGATCAATACAAGCAATGGCAAACCATTTACAAACAAAGTCAGGTTCAGTTAGACTTACTAGCGCCTGATGCGGAGAATAGGGATTTATTCTATCGCCGCTTGCGTGAAGGCAATAAGGATAATTGGGTTGATGAATTGGCGCATTCTGAACGAGAAATAGCATCCATTGAAGACAAGTTGGCAATATTATATGAGCGCCGTGGTCAAGTTGTGGAGTCTATGCGTGCCCTAGGTTCTGACCAAGAGCAACACCAAATGCTTCAAGAGCGTGAAGCGTTACAAAATGAACTGGAATCTGCTCTTGAAGATTGGGCTACTCAAGTATTGATGAGCCACTGCATGGATAAGGCTCAACAGTCCTATGAGCAAGAAAAACAGCCTCATATGTTAGAGCTTGCATCTTCTTATATAGAACGTTTAACTGGCGGTATCTATACCTTTGATATCCTCGGGATCAACGAAGGCGTAGCACTGGTTAATGGTAATGGAGAACGCTTAGAACTTAAGTTCTGGTCTAGTGGCTTAGCCGATCAAGTCTACTTGGCATTGCGCCTAGCATTAGCTAAGGTATTCTCTTACCAAGTTGAATCCTTGCCAATTATCCTAGACGATATTCTCGTGCGCTTTGATGAAAACCGTCAACGTAGTGCGTTAGAACTATTAGCAGAAATAGGCAAGAACCAACAAATCTGGTTGTTTACATGCCAACGCTCTGTATTTGATATGGCTCAATCCGTTACAGGTATTGATTGCCATAGATTAAGTCGCAATTAAATGTAACCCCTGTGAAGGTATATAGCTTTCACAGGGAATAGTAATGGCGACGTTACAAATGATGTAACTAAAGTAACTGTTTTAGTTATCATAGTGTGTTAGTATTGATTAGAAAGAAAGGGGTTGAGTACTTGAATACAGCATATTTAGATATGATCCAAGGTAAGAACCCTGGTGTAACACCTGTGTGGTATATGCGCCAAGCTGGTCGTAGCCAAGCGGAATACCGCAAAATTAAAGAAAAATATACACTCTTTGAAATTACAAAAGAGCCTGAATTATGTGCTCGTGTTACAGAGCTACCTGTAAAAGAATACGGCGTAGATGCAGCCATCCTTTATAAGGATATTATGAGTCCTATGGTGGGGATGAATGTAAACGTAGAACTCAAGGCTGGTGTGGGCCCTGTGTTTAATACACCGATTCGCTCCATGGCTGATGTAGATACATTAGATACCTTTGATCCTACAAAGGTAGATTATATTGGGAAAACAATTAGGTTATTAACATCCGGTATGCTCGACGTTCCGCTCATTGGGTTCTGTGGCGCACCATTTACGATTGCGTCTTACCTCATCGAAGGGGGACCAACAAAGAATTATAATAAGACCCGTGGCATGCTTATAGGTGCACCAGATGTGTGGAATGCGTTGATGACAAAGTTAGCAGATATGTCCATTGAATATTTGTCTATGCAAGCCGAAGCAGGTGCGAATGCATTACAAATCTTCGACTCTTGGGTTGGTGCAGTGAATGCGGACCAATATAAACAAGGTATTTATCCTCATATGGAACGCATTATTAAGACTGTAAAGGAGCGATACCCTAACTTGCCTATGGCTATGAATGGTGTTGGTACAGATCATCTCGTATCTATTTGGTCTCATTTGCCATTGGATGTAATCGCTCTTGATTGGCGTAGCTCCATCGTTATGGCTAATGAACGAGGCGTAACACAAACGGTACAAGGTAATCTCGATCCAGCCTACTTATTCGCTGATGAAAAAACATTAGCTCACGAAGTGGATCGTATCTTACTTGATGGTGTTCGTTATGGCCGTCATATCTTTAACTTAGGTCATGGCGTATTCCCAGAGGCGGATCCTAAAAAGCTCCATTGGCTCACAGACTATGTACATGAACGCAGTCGTGAATTATGGGCACAAGAGGGGTAAGCTAGTGAACATCGAGAAAAAAGGATTATTATTCTTATCCTATGGTAGCCCTTCAAGTAAGGATGATTTAGTACCATATATGACGAGTATTCGTCATGGTCGCGTACCGACCGATGCTGAAGTTGCAAATCTTACCCATCGTTATGATGTCATTGGTCAATGGTCCAACGTAGAATTACAAACGATGGCAGAACGTCAATATAATAGACTGCTTACGTTGTTGCCATCCATACCATCGGCCATCGGATATCTTCATATGAAGCCGTCCATTGCTGATGCGGTAGATGCATTAGTCAAACAAGGTGTAGAGCATATTATCGCTATCGTAACGGCTCCATTCTTTACGTCTCTTGGTACAGGGGCCTATGAGAAGCAAGTACAAGCGGCAATTGGTACCTATCAAGGGGTAACCTTTGATATGATTCGCTCTTGGTGGGATCAACCTTCCTTTATCGAGTATTGGGTAAAAGCAGTTTCAGACTGCATCAATAACACTAAAGATGTATTTGTTATTTTTAGTGCTCATAGCATACCTCTTATTAATAGTCATAATGCAGACTCTTATGCTTTGGCCTTAGAGGAAAGTGCAAAAGAAATCGCTCAATGTTGCGATTTAGAACAGTGGTCTGTAGCTTGGCAGAGCGCAGCCCCTCATGGGCAATGGTTAGGGCCAACCGTAGCAGAAGCAATCAATCAAGCTCTACGTAGTGGTGCGATACATATAGCCTTTGTACCATTTGGCTTTGTAAGCAATCATGTAGAGGTATTGTACGATAATGATGTAGAGTGTAAAGAACTCGTTGATGCTGGCGGCGCTGTATATATGCGTGCAGAAATGCCGAATTGTGATGAAACATTCTTGCAAGCGATGGCGAGTGCAATAATAGAAAGGATTCATTCGTGAATGTAACAATAGTGGGCGGTGGCCTAACAGGATTGACAGCGGCTTATTATTTAGGCCGTGCAAAGCCGGACTGGACCATCACTCTTTATGAACAAGCACCACGATTTGGTGGGAAAATACAAACACAACGCGTCGATGACTTCGTGGTAGAGCTCGGACCTGATTCTTACTTAGGCCGTAAAACGGAAATGACGGATCTCGTCTATGATCTCGGCTTAGGGGACACCCTTGTATCGAATGAAACAGGGCAAGCCTTTGTATATGACAAAGGTTCTATTCATCCTATTCCAGGGGGCTCTATCATGGGCATCCCTACGGAAATGATGCCTTTTGTGAAAGCAACGCTTATTTCTTGGCCTGGCAAATTGCGCGCTGGTTTAGATTACTTTAAAAAGCCATACCAGCTAGATAAAAATGGAGATGTATCCATTGGTCATTTCTTTCAATACCATTTAGGTCAAGAAATGATGGATAAACTCATCGAGCCTTTATTGGCGGGTATCTATGGCGGCGACATTTATAAAATTAGCTTGTTATCTACATTCCCTCATTTTATTCAAGTAGAACAAAAATATGGGAACATGGTAAAAGGCATGATGGCTGCTAAGATGGGCCACTCTAAAGCGGGGGTTACTAAAGCGGCTAAAGGCGCCGTAGCTGAAGGCGACGTACCGCGTGCTGGTAAAGGGACTATGACAGACCGCCAATTCGAAAGTCATGAAGCAAAATCTAGTCAAACTGCATCTATGAATAATAGCTCAAATAGTTCTGGACATGCCACAAATACTAGTCCACACCAACAAACTAGTAAGGTTCAAGCAGATATGGCAAGTCGAAAGGGGACTGCTGCTCAATCTGGTATGTTCCGCCAGTTAACAGGCGGCCTTGAAAGTGTGATTACCGCTATTGTTGAGGCTATGCCTAGTAATGTGCACTTGCATACAGGGACACTAGTTTCTAATATTCGCTATGTTGAAGGTATGTATGCTATCGATGTGGTGAAGTCTGGAAATGATGCTTGTGGCTGTCAGTCTCATTCTAAATCTATTAGAACTGCGTCTATTAATGCTGAGAACAGGGTAGAAGCTAGTGATTCTACTACAGATTCAGCTATAGAGGTACTCCTTGATAAAGCTCCTGCTATGGCGGATCATGTGATTATCGCGACACCGCCTGCCACATATACGCAATGGTTTAAGGATGATCCGGGTTTTGATTTCTTGCGCTCCATGGAACAGTCGAGCTGTGCTATTGCTATTATGGCCTTTGATAAAGCTACCTTTGATGGTGACTTAAAAGGTTCGGGCCTCTTGATTACACGCAACACAGATACACCTCTTACAGCATGCACTATTCTTAATCAAAAATGGCCTCAAACAACGCCTGACGATAAAATCGTATTGCGCGTCTTTATTGGTAAACCTGGTAATGATGTAGTAGAACATCTCAATGATAAGGAACTTTCAGAGTTAGCAGTAAAAGAAATTCAACGCATTATGAATTTTGCAGCACAACCTGAATGGGTGCGCATCAATCGTCTCATTCACTGCATGCCTCAATATAATGTGGGCCATCGCGCAGGGATCACAGCAGTGCGTGAACATGTGGCAAAACACTATCCAAATTTACATCTCATTGGTACACCATTTGATGGCATCGGTATTCCTGATGGTGTGAAGCAAGCGAAAGAATTAGTACAGTCTATTGTGGATAGTAATAAAAGTTAATATTAATAAATAATTATAAGAAAAGACTCCATATGCTATAATAGTATATGGAGTCTTTTCGATTCTTAAAGTAATAGATATATATCCTTTTAATATAATCACTATAGATAGGAGTGATCACAATGGGAAAAGCAATCCCTACAGTAGAAGGTTGGCATAGCCAACACATGGTCTTTGCTATGGATTTCAGTGCATGGAACTGCTTTACAGCTGAAGAAAAAGCAGAAGCACGCAACGAATTAAAAGCATTTTTAGCGGATCTTGAAGCTAAACATCAAGCTAAAGAAGGTAGCTATGCATTCTATGATTGTAATGGCGCAAAAGGGGACTTAATCCTATGGATCCTTGGTCCATCCCTTGAATACTTGGCACAAGTAGAACGCAAATTCCGTCGCCTTGCGATTGCAAGCGTATTAGTTCAAACATATTCCTATACATCTGTAACAGAAGTAAGTGCGTACGTTAAAGCTAAACTCGATACAGAAGAAGTTAACCAAAAACTATACCCTCATGTACCTCGTGACAAATACATCTGCTTCTATAACATGAGCAAAAAACGTGAAGGTGATGACAACTGGTTCATGCTACCACCACAAGAACGAGGCATGTTGATGAAATCTCACGGTGAACTTGGTAAAACATACCTAGACGTTTTATCCGAATTTACAACAGGTGGCTGTGGCCTAGACGACTGGGAATGGGGTATTACAATTTTCAGTAATGACGACATCCAATTCAAAAAAATCGTATATGATATGCGCTTTGAAGTAGCCAGTGCAAAATACGGCATCTTCAGCGACTTCTACGTTGGTACCATCATCGACGATGCACTACTAGAAGAAATCTTTGGATAATAAAAGAAAACCCCGTATCGATCCGACTTACGAGGTCAAGGCCCTAGGCCGCAG
>DXZL01000055.1 GCA_019419725.1 Veillonella sp.
AGGACGGGATAAAGCAATTCTTAGAAGCTTTATCTGTTGATACAGAGGCACCAGAGCTAGAGAAAACACCAAGTCGTGTAACAGAATTATATAGTGAATTATTCAGTGGCGTAGGCCTAGATACAAAATCTGCATGGGGTGAAACATTTAGTACTGATTACAAGGGTCTTGTAGCAGTTACAGGAATTCCCTTTTATTCCATGTGTGAGCATCACTTGTTACCATTCTTTGGAACCGTTGATATTGTGTATCAACCGAAGGATGGCTGTGTGGCAGGTCTTAGCAAGTTTCAAGATATTGTTAATATCCTTAGCCGGAGGCCGCAACTACAAGAGCGGTTGGCGTCGGAATTAGCAGATGCCATTATGAATGATTTATCTGCTCATGGTGTATTTGTGCGCATTACATCAACACAGTTATGTATGCTCATCAAAGGAACTATGCAGCAAGATTCAAAGGTGATTACATTAGAAAGCCGTGGCGTGCTAGCAGAGACAGGTACGTTACGTGATGAAGCGTTAGCAATGTTAGGTGGAGGACAGGCAAATGTTTAAACGTAGAAATTATACATGGAATGATGGCAAAAGTTTATCTTTGTGCGATCGTACCCTTATCATGGGGATACTCAATGGTACGCCTGACTCTTTCTCTGATGGTGGTAAATTCAACACCCCAGAGGCAGCAGCAGCGCATGTAACACAAATGATTGAAGATGGCGCTGATATTATCGATTTAGGCGTTGAATCTACGCGTCCAGGCTGCACACCGTTGACAGCAGAAGAAGAAATTGAACGCTTATCTCAATTGATAGATCCTGTACTTAATGCATCTACAGTTCCTGTATCTATCGATACATACCATGCTAAAACTGCAGATTATGCTTTTTCTAAAGGGGCCCATATTTTAAATGATGTATGGGGATTACATTATGACCCTGATATGGCAGCAGTAGCAGCAAAATATAAGGTGCCAGTAATCATTATGCACAATAGCAATGACACAAATTATGGTGATATCATTGAAGATATGAAGGCATACTTTTTCTTTGCTGTAGATAAAGCCTTAAAGGTTGGTGTAACACCACAACAAATTTGGCTTGATCCAGGTATTGGATTTGGTAAAACAGAAGAACAAAATATTGAAGTTATGCAACGTTTAGGTGAGTTAACGGCTTATGAATATCCTATTTTACTTGCTCCTAGCCGCAAGCGTTTCATCGGTTCTATGTTGGGTGGTTTACCACCAGAAGATCGTGATGAAGGTACGGTAGCTGCTTGTATTACGGGCGTATTCCAAGGTGTTGATATGGTGCGTGTTCATAATGTGAAAATGCACAAACGTGCCTTGGCTGTAGCCGATGGCCTATTACGAGGTGAATAATGGATAAAATCGTTTTAAAGAATATGGCATTTTACGGATTTCATGGGAATTTGGCATCTGAACAAGAACAGGGACAACGATTCTTTGTAGATGTTGAAATTACTACGGATCTTACAAAGGCCGGTCAAAGTGACCAGTTAGAGGATTCTATCAATTATGTAGAGGTATATGACATTGTAGAATCTGTTATGACTGGAGAAAAACATAATTTGTTAGAACGGTTGGGTGCACTTATCGCCGATTCTTTATACCAACATTATCAAGGCATTGTTGGCTTATCTGTAACGGTGCGCAAACCATCTGTACCGATTGCAGGTATTCTAGATTATGTTGAGGTTGTCACTACACGAGGTCAAATTTGATGTATACCTATTACATCAGTGTAGGTTCAAATATCGGTGATAAACGGGGGCACATTAATTTGGCCCTTCAATCATTACAGGATCATGATGCGGTTTCAAAGGTCATTAGTTCGCCCTTAATCGAAACCGAACCTTGGGGATATACGGAGCAGGATATCTTTGTTAATGGTATGTGGCTTTGTGAAAGCTCTTTAGCCCCTCATCAAATGTTAAGTTTATTACAGTCCTTAGAACAGGGGGCTGGACGTGAACGACTCATTCATTGGGGCCCACGTACATTGGATTTAGATATTGTTTTGGCTTTTGATGAAGACGGGACTATGATTTCCATTTGTGATGAAAGCCTTACTGTACCACATCCTTACTTTTGGGATCGTACCTTTGTCTTAGAACCTTTACAAGAGTTGTTACCAACTTTTACATATAAAGGAATGACCATTGGCGAGAGATTGACTCAGTTAAGTTTATCGTAGACATTTATAAAATAGTAAACATTAAGGCTGCAGTTGTACCTATGAATAGGGATTATATGAATAGGAACATCCTGTAAGCGCAATATATTATTACGTTTTATGCTTGGGGATTCATAGGGAGTATACATGAATATAAAACGTATTGGGCTGTGCGTGCTAGCGTTGATTGTAATGGGCCTGTCCTATTGGCTTGCCGTAGGCGGTAATTATGACAGCAAAACAGTGCGTATAGATCCAGAAGAGCATACACTAGTAAATTCTAGTGATGCCATTATTTCAAAACGAATATTAGCGATGAAGTCCATGGACTCAAAAGTTTATTTTTTAGGTTATGAAGGCTATGGTATTTATAATCTATCTGATAATACACTTCGGTTGATGCCTATTAGCTTCCGTGGTCAACATATAGAGCCACCGAAGACAGAGAATTACCAACGTGGTTTGCGAGAGATTACTACAGTAAAAACTTTCTCTGATTTCAGTAGTCAAGAACAATCCATACTTAAGGATTTATTGGAATCTACCGATAGAGGGGCTCATTACTATGGTGACTTTTACCATTCTGGTTATGAGTCATCCCTCATCGATATGAAGGACCAGTATTTTATAACGAATACGGTACGTGCCTTAAAACGTGTCAATCATACATTATATGTATATGATGCGTCAGGGTTTATTATCATTGATTTAGATAATCGACGTATACAAGGGTTCTTTAATAATCGTCTCGGTGGGGAAGGACCTAAAGGTGTACCTGATAGCTTGCGTGGCCATTATGGTTCAGATTTCACGATGATATATGCATTGTCCAAGTTAGATCCAAAGGATTTGGAGATTTTATGGTCAATGCGAAAGCAATATTTAGAAAAGTCACCACAAGTGATGGAGAACAAGGATTTATTCCCTCTTAATCTTGATGAGATGACTTTATAGGAGGTATATTATGCTTTGGTCAATTATTGTAGGCGGTTTCATTGGTTTTGTAGCTGGTCGCATTACTAAAAAAGCGCAAAGTATGGGGATTATTCTTCGTGTTATTGCTGGCTTAGTTGGTGCTTCCGTAGGCCAAGCGTTGCTTGGTACATGGGGTCCAAGCCTTGCAGGCATGGCATTGATTCCGTCCATCGTTGGTGCAGTTATCGTGATTGCTGTAGTCAGCTTCTTTACTGGACGAGACTAATTATATAAGGTAAGGACTAGTATAGGATTTCCTATACTGGTCTTTTTTTATCGCTTTATATCCATTTTCCTATATACCTATGAGAAAATAGGTATATAATAGTTTATGTATTTTAAATTTAAGGTATATTAATATAGCTTAAGGTTATCGGTTCATATATTTGTAACCGTTGATTTAAGTGGAAGCGTATTAGAGGATAGATATCTTTTAGTACTACAGGTAGGAGGCCCTTATGAAGTTACGTAAAGTAGGTATTATTGGCACTGGACATGTAGGTTCTCATGTAGCATTTTCTCTTGCTCTACAAGGTGAAGTAGATGAATTGTATATGATGGATATTGATGAGAAAAAAGCTAAAGCACAAGCCATGGATATCAATGATGCGGTTAGCTATATTCCTCACAAAGTGACCGCTACTGCTGGCCCAATTGAAGAATGTGGGGATTGCGATGTTCTCGTATTTAGTGCAGGTCCTTTACCAAATTTATACCAAGATCGCTTAGAAAGTCTTGGTGATACCGTTGAGGTTCTAAAGGATGTTATCCCTCGAATTAAAAAGTCTGGATTTGATGGGTTTATTATTTCTATCTCTAATCCTGCTGACGTTGTAGCAACTTATTTATGTAAACATTTAAATTGGAATCCTAAACGGATTATTTCCAGCGGTACAGCCTTAGATTCTGCACGGTTACAAAAAGAATTGGCTCGCATTTTTAATATCAGTAATCGTACAATTACAGCATATTGCTTAGGTGAACATGGCGGTAGTGCTATGGTGCCATGGTCTCATGTATACGTACAAGGAAAACCTCTCGTAGAATTACAAAAAGAATTGCCTCATAGATTCCCGACACTTGACCATACACAAGTTCTAGATGATGTTAAAATTGGCGGTTATCATGTATTGGCCGGTAAAGGTTCCACAGAATTTGGCATTGCCAGTGCAACCACAGAATTAATTCGCGCTGTATTCCATGATGAAAAGAAAGTATTGCCATGTTCTTGCTATCTAGACGGACAATATGGTGAAGAAGGTATCTTTGCATCTACACCAGCAGTTATTGGTAAAGATGGCATTGAAGATGTATTTGAATTAAAGCTTACTGAAGAGGAATTAGCTTTATTTAAAAAGTCTTGTGCTGTTATTCGTGAATATGCTCATAAAGCAGAGTCCTTGTAAGGCTTCGTATCTGTTATATAAGTCTAGTGCTGATAAAAACAAATATCTATAGAGAGAGAATATATAAACCTAACAGAAACTATAGATAATTTTATTTAGTCCCTAACAAGGTTCTATGATATAATTAAAAAATGACAGTATACAGATGATGAATATTTTTGGGGGACATTATGAGTCAAGACACTATGGAAGTACAACGTCCAAAAAGGCCGCGCAAACGGGTTCGCCCTAATCGCAAAGCGCAGGATCAACGTATTATCCTCATGTGGATCAAGCGAATTGGTATAGGGATTATGGTGCTGCTATTGTTAGGGCAAGCCTATCGCTTGGTGGCTGTATATCAAGAAAAACAACATATTGAGCAACAATTGCAAGAATTAAAACAGCGAAATGAAGAATTAGAACAGGAAAAGGCTAAGTTGCAAGATCCAAAGACCATTGAGGGGGTGGCTCGAGAGGAACTAGGCCTTGTAAAACCTGGTGAAGTACCTTATGTAAAATAAGGACAACTTTAATAATTTAGATTCGCATTAGTTTGTAGTTTGAGGTTTCCGCATTAATTAGGAGGTTGCATGGCAATCGAAGTTGGTAACATTATTGATGGTACCGTATCCGGTATTACAAAGTTCGGCGTATTTGTTGATTTAGGAGAGAAACAAACAGGTCTAGTTCATATTTCTGAAGTAGCTCATGGGTATGTCGAAGATATTAATACCGTATTAAAGGTTGAAGATCCAGTAAAGGTTAAGGTTTTATCTATTGAAGGTAACAAAATTGGCCTTTCTATTCGGCAGACACAACCTAAAGAGACAACAAGTGAAGAACGACGTCCTCGTCGTGTTCAATCTAAACAAAGCACAGAGGCTTTTGAAGCTAAAATGAAATCATTCTTGCGCGATAGCAATGAACGATTGCATGATTTAAAACGCAATACAGAAGGTAAACGCGGAGGCCGAGGTGGTCGTCGAGATTAATAGTGAGAGATGGCATTAAGCCATCTCTTTACTTATGTATAGGCTTTCACAGTATAATAGTGTTAGAGGAATACTAATTATGTAAGGAGCGGTTATGAAGTTAGCTATTATCGATATTGGATCTAATTCAGTGCGCTTATTATTGGCTACCTATGAGAATAATATATGGCACTATGAGCCAAAACAGTTATGGACTACTCGATTGGGACAACGAAATGCAGATGGTACATTGCGATCTGAATCGATGGAGTCATCGTATCAGGCCTTTAAGGATATTAAAAAATTGGCAGACCAATATGGTGCGGACTATTGCTTTGGTTTTGCTACTAGCGCTGTTCGTGAGGCTCAAAATGGACTTGAATTTATGGAACGAATCACCGAATACTGCCCTATGGAATGGCGAATTTTATCAGGTGATGAAGAGGCCATTTATGGATTTAATGGTGCCTTGGGAGATCAGTTGAATGACGGTCGTCATTATACGACTATTGATATTGGTGGCGGTAGTACAGAACTCGCTTTAGGAAATAAAGATGGCGTATATTGGAGTCGTTCTTATCCAGTGGGAGCGGTGCGTTTACAATCTATGTCTGACGAAGGACCTCAACGGGTATGGGAAGAAACTCGATTCCTTTGGGACCCAATGATGATTCAAGGCGAATTTGGTGAATTTATTGGCATCGGTGGTACATTAACGACGCTAGCGGCTATAGATTTAGGCCTTGAAAATTATGATGGCACAAAGGTGCAAGGTCATAAATTAAGTCGTGAAACAGTAGAGGGCATCATTTTAAATTTGCGTTACATGAGTCGCGAGGAAAGATTACAGGTAAAAGGTTTACCTGTAGGCCGTGCCGATATTATTGTAGCCGGTGCAGAAATTTTGACGTCCTTTATGGATGCCTATGAGGTTCCTCATGTATTTGTGAGCGACCAAGATGGTATGGAGGCGATGGCCCGTGAATGTGAAAGCACTCGTTCGAACCGTTAATCACACCTTAAAATCGCATAATCTATTTCCTAAAAATAGTCGAATCTTAGTGGCGTGCTCTGGTGGACCTGATTCAATGGCTCTATTACATCTATTGAAAGACATTGCCATACATCGACATACAACCTATGAACTAGGTGTGGCTATCGTAGATCACTGCATTCGTCCTGAAAGTAAGGAAGAGGTTTTGTGGCTCCAACAGCAAGTAGAAAATTTAGGATTACCATTTTATTCTGCTACATTTGATGTGCCTCGCTTGAGCAAGGAACAAAAAATGTCTGAAGAAACTATGGGGCGTCAAGTACGGTATCAATGGCTTACAGAGGTTGCAAAGTCTGAAAACTATGATTATGTTGCGGTGGCTCATCACAAGGATGATCAAGCAGAGTCGATTCTAGCACATATCATCAGAGGTTCGGGATTAAATGGTTTGGCCGGCATGTCTGTAGTAAGCTCTGAATATGCTACTCCTGTAATTAGACCGCTGTTAGAGGTTACAAAAGAAACCTTACTGGCTTATTTAGAGGTGAAGGGGATTTCCTATTGTGTTGATTGTACGAATGAAGATGTGCGATACCAACGAAATAGGATTCGGCATCGTATTATACCTGAGTTAGAAGCTATTAACCCTAATGTAGTAGATGCTATTGCTAGATTGGGAAATTCCGTACATGAAGATTTACTAGTTATGTCTGATTTAACGGAGCAAGCTTTTGAAAAACTTGTGACTGTAGGTGCTGATGGGGTGAGCTTATCTCGCCGTGCCTTACGACAAGAATCTTTGGCGATACAACGGCGCTTATGGCAGCGCTTAGTGAGTGCTGTGGACTCAGATATAACGCTGACATCAGCTCATCAAGATCAATTACTCGATATTGTTAATACCGGGGAAGAGAAAACTTTCACTATTAAAAGTATAAAAGTAACCGCTCAATGTGATACAATAAAAGTATATTGCGAACATTAATATGAATCGTGGAGGTCATATAGATGCATCAAGATGCAAAAGAGATTTTATATACAGCGGAACAATTACAAGCTCGTGTAGCAGAGTTGGGTAAAGCAATTAGCGAAGACTATAAAAATGAATCTGTCGTGCTTGTAGGGGTATTAAAGGGCGCTGTCGTTTTCTTTACAGACTTAGCACGCGCTATTGATGATAGTGTAGATGTAAGTTTTGACTTTATTTCTTGCTCTAGCTATGGTAGCGGCACAACAAGTACAGGGGTAGTACGAATTTTAAAAGATTTAGATCGCTCTGTAGAGGGTAAGCATGTACTTGTTGTTGAAGATATCGTAGATACTGGTACAACATTACATTATTTATTAGAAAATTTACATGCTCGTGGTGCTAAAAGCGTACGCCTTGCAGCGTTGTTGAATAAACCAGATCGCCGTAAGATGGACGTAAATGTTGACTATGTAGGCTTTATTATTCCTGATTACTTTGTTATTGGTTATGGTTTAGACTACGCAGAAAAATATCGTCACTTACCATATATCGGTATTTTGAAGGAAGAAATGTATCAAAATTAAAAATATGATATAATATATGAGTGCATCTCTCATTGAGATGTACTCAATTCGTTTATACAACTAAAAATTATTATTGAAAGGGGTAATCTTTTGGGTCGATTTACAAAAAATATCGTCCTTTATTTACTTATCATTGCCGCTTTCGTTATCGCCATTGACGCTTTCTCTGGTCAAAGTGCGAATAAATCTGAATTAAGTTACACAGGATTTATTCAACAAGTACAACAGAAAAAGGTTGAGTCCGTAACGATTACCAATGATCATGGTATTAAAGGTAAACTAAAAAATGGAACAGAATTCAATTCTTATGCGCCAAGTGATGAAACATTAATCAAAACATTACAAGATAATGGCGTAGAAATTACAGCAGCCCCACCTGAGCAACCAGCTTGGTGGATGAGCCTTTTAGGTTCTGCTATTCCTATTATCATCTTGGTAGTGTTGTTCTTCTTCATTATGCAACAAACACAAGGTGGCGGTGGCCGAGTGATGAACTTTGGTAAAAGCCGTGCTAAATTGATGGGTGAAGGTAATGTAAAGGTTAGCTTCAAAGATGTAGC
>DXZL01000056.1 GCA_019419725.1 Veillonella sp.
TTGTATTCCAACCTTCTGAAGAGGAAGCGCTATTCCCAGGTGCACAAGGCATTGTAGATAGTGGCATTCTTGATGATGTAGATGAAATATATGGCCTTCATGTATGGCCACAATTACCGGTTGGTACGGTAGGTCTAAAAAAAGGTAATTTGATGGCTGCATCGGATCACTTCCTCGTCCATATTAAAGGTAAATCAACTCATGGAGCGGAGCCTCATAATGGGGTAGATGCCATCGTAGCAGCCGCAAACTGGATTGTAAACGTAGAATCTATTGTGGCTCGTGAAACGAATCCAATGGAAAATCTCGTGTGTACCATCGGTGTTATCAAGGGTGGCGACAGATACAATATAGGCTGTGGCGATGTATACCTTGAAGGAACATGCCGTACCTATGAACCAGCAAAACGGGATTATATAGAACGACGTCTTGGTGAAAGTTTACAAGCTCTCGATATGTTATTAAAAACAGAGAGTACCTTAGATTATAAACGTGGTCATGGTGCTACTATCAACAATCCAGACGCCATCGATTATGCTACATCTATTGTAGAGAAATATCTTGGTAAAGAAGCTGTGGTACATCCTGAATTCCCGTCTATGGCTGCAGAAGATTTCTCCGCGTATCTTCATAAAATAAAAGGTGCTTTCCTTTGGTTAGGTACTGGATTTGAAGGTAATCCGGCCTTGCATAATGAGGCTTTCACCATTGATGAAAGCATCCTGGAAACTGGTATAACAATGATGGCTGCCATTGCCGCCGAATTTTTACAAGAAAAGTAGTTAAATAAGTAGTTTGAAATAAGAGGTTATCATGAAGAGTTTACAATATACATCATTTAAAACAATGCTTCAATACACACCAGAAGAAATAAAATACTTCTTGGACTTGGCAGCAAAATTAAAAGCCGATAAAAAAGCAGGCAAAGAAATCAAAACATTAGTAGGTAAAAACTTTGCATTAATTTTTGAAAAAGACTCTACACGGACACGTTGTGCCTTTGAAGTAGGTGCTGCGGACCAAGGTGCTCATACAACATATCTTGGCCCTACAGGTTCCCAAATGAATAAAAAAGAATCCTTAAAAGATACAGCTCGTGTTCTAGGATCTATGTATGATGCCATCGAGTTTAGAGGATTTGATCAAGCCGATGTAGATACATTAGCTGATTATTCTGGCGTACCTGTGTGGAATGGTCTTACCGATATGGATCATCCTACACAAACATTAGCGAATTTTTTGACGCTTCAAGAAAATATTGATAAACCATTGAATGAAATCTCCTATGCTTATGTAGGTCACGGTCAATCTAATATGTGTAATGCCTTAATGAGTGGCGCCGCTAAAATGGGGATGGACTTTAGACTTATCGGCCCTAAACAATACTGGCCAGCAGGTCCATTCTATGAAGAATGTTTGAAAGTTGCAAAAGAAACAGGTGCTACTATCACATGTACAGATAACGTAGCGGAAGGCGTTAAAGGCTTAGATGTAATCTATACAGGTGTATGGGTAACTATGGGTGATACATACGATATGTGGGAAGAACGTATCAATACGTTTAAACCATTCCAAGTTAACGCTGAAATGATGGCATTAACAGGTAATCCAAATACCAAATTCTGTCACTGCTTGCCAGCATTCCACAATACGGAAACTCAAGTAGGTAAAGATATCTTTGAACGGTTTGGCATGAATGGTATTGAGGTAACGGAAGAGGTATTTGAAGGTCCAAATTCCTTAGCATTCCAAGAAGCCGAAAATCGTCTCCATACTATCAAAGCTGTTATGGTTGCTACATTTAGTGACTATCCTTTGAAATAATTTCATCTCCCTAGAAGGTGATGTATGGTATAGTTTGTTTCCTATTTATAATCGATGAAAGTAATAATTGAGAGCTATATAAATAGGTGTGAGTCACCAATAGGTGAGAAATGAGGTTTATTATGGCACCTTATAAAGTATTTATTGTCGGTCATGAAGGCACAACAGGTTTAAGAATTCATGAACGGTTATCCGATAGAAAAGATATAGAGCTATTAGCTACAGCTGATGAGGATCGTAAAAATGTGGAGGCTATTAAAGAGGTAGCTAAAGAGGCAGATATTGTATTTCTTTGCTTGCCTGATGCGGCATCTAAAGAAATCATGGCTGCTATCGGTGAATTACCATGTAAGGTAATTGATACATCGACTGCCTTTAGAACGGCTGCTGATTGGGCTTATGGCTTCCCAGAACTCGGTGCAGATTATAAAACAGCTATCGCTACTGAAAAACATATTGCTAACCCTGGTTGTCATGCGAGCGGCATGATTGCTTGTATTGCGCCTCTTGTAAAAGCAGGTCTTGTGCCAACAGATTATCCTTTCACTATTACATCCTTAACCGGATATAGTGGGGGTGGTAAAAAGATGATTGGTCAATATGAAAGTAATCCAAAGGATTATTTTCTCTATGCACCGCGTCAATATGGTCTAAGTCAACAACATAAGCATTTGCCAGAGGTTCAACATGTTTGTGGACTTAGTGAAGCACCTATTTTTATCCCTATCGTTGATGACTATTATTCCGGTATGGAAGTTACTGTAGGTATCCATAGTCGTTTATGTCAAAAGCCAGTTAGCATCGATAAAGTGCAACAGGCATTGGAAGATTTTTACAAAGATAGCACAGTCGTTACTGTTGTACCATTTACTGAGAATAGCAATACTGGTATGTTAAATGCTAATCAAATGAGCAATACAGATAGCATGAAAATCTATGTAACTGGTAATGATGAACGCATCATGGTTAATGCCATTTTCGATAATTTAGGCAAAGGTGCCTCTGGTGCTGCTGTTCAATGTATGAACATTGCTTTAGGTTTGCCTGAGGATACAGGCCTAGCACTAGGTTAGAGAGGGAACTATGAAGGACGTAACAAATGCAATGCGGGCGCATATCTTAACTGCGGCCGTTCCATATATTAAACAATATACAGATCAATATGTTGTCGTTAAATATGGCGGCAATGCTATGATTGATGAAGAATTAAAAAAATCCGTTATGAAGGATTTAATGCTACTTCAATTGGTAGGGGTAAAAGTTGTGCTCGTTCATGGCGGTGGTCCAGCTATTAATAGCACACTAGATGCCATGAAAATTGAATCCCATTTTGCAAATGGCTTGCGTGTCACTGATGAAGCGACAATGGATGTAGTACAAATGGTATTAGCCGGTAAGGTTAATAAAGGCCTTGTAGCAGATTTAACAGACCTTGGTGGTAAGGCTGTTGGTCTCTGTGGTGTGGATGGTAATATGATTCAAGTTCATAAACAAAATGATGAGCTTGGTTATGTAGGCTCTATCGATACGATTGATACAAGTATTATCGATGATGTTATCAGTAGAGGATATATTCCTGTCATTTCTTCCATTGGTATGGGGGCTGATGGCAAGACATATAATATTAATGCTGATACGGTAGCCGCAAAAATTGCCGGTGCCCTTAAGGCGGAAACAATGGTGGCCATGACTAACATTGATGGTGTGCTACGTGATGTACATGATCCTAGTTCTCTAATCTCTAAAATCACTATGGCAGAGGCGGATCAATTAAAAGCAGAGGGGATTATTGCTGGCGGTATGATCCCAAAAGTGGATTGCTGCTTAGAGGCCATCAAATCAGGAGCTCAAAAGGTATTTATCATCAATGGTGAGATTCCACATGCTATTCTTATTGAGCTATTGACTGATGAAGGTCTTGGCACCATGTTTGTAAAGTAATATAGTAGGTATAACGATGGTAAGTATTTATTACCATCGTTACCTTTCACATAGATAGACGACGGCATGACCGTACGTTTGGAGGATGTAATGAGTAATACAATCGATTTTGAACAACAAGATAAAGAATATATAGCCAATACGTATGGCCGGTTTAATGTATGCTTTGAAAAGGGGAAAGGATCCCTTTTATGGGATGTAAATGGTAAAGAATACATCGATCTTGGCTCTGGTATTGGTGTAACAGCCTTTGGTGTCGATGACGATGAATGGACAGAGGCGGTAACAAAGCAATCTCATGCGTTGAACCACATTTCAAATTTATACTATTCTTTGCCACAAATTGAATTGGCAAAACAACTGTGCGCTAAAACAGGTATGAAGAAGGTATTTTTCTCTAACTCTGGTGCAGAGTCTAATGAATGTGCCATCAAAGCAGCTCGTAAATATAGCCATGACAAATACGGTGAAGGGCGCCATGTCATCGTCACCTTGGTTAATAGCTTCCATGGTCGTACGATTACTACCTTGTCTGCTACAGGCCAAGATGTATTCCATCAACATTTCTTCCCATTTACAGAAGGCTTTATTCATACACCTGCTAATGATATTGATGCGGCCTTAAAAGCGCTTGATAATCCAGCAGTTTGTGCCATCATGATGGAACCTATTCAAGGTGAAGGTGGCGTTATGCCGCTAGATAAAGAGTTCGTACAAGCGGTAACAAAATATGCTCATGAACACGATCAACTCGTGTTAATCGATGAAGTTCAAACTGGTAATGGTCGTACTGGTAGCCTATATGCATACCAACAATTTGGCATTGAGCCAGATGTAGTATCTACTGCAAAAGGTTTAGCAGGTGGCCTTCCTATGGGCGCTACATTATTTAATGAAAAGATGCAATATGTGTTAAATGCAGGTGCCCATGCTACAACCTTTGGGGGCAATCCAATCTGTGCGGCAGCAGGCAATACTATCATTAATCGTTTAACACCAGAATTCTTAGATTCTGTAAAAGCAAAAGGAGACTATGTAAAAACTACCTTAGCAGGCAAACCTGGTATTCTAGGTGTAAGCGGCATGGGCCTTATGCTTGGTATTGAAACTACAGTAGATCCAAAAGCAGTTATTGCAAAATGTCTTGAAAAGGGCGTTGTATGCTTGTCTGCGAAAAATAAAGTACGTCTTTTACCAGCTCTTAATATTCCTCAAGACCAATTGGAAAAAGCGATTACCATTCTAGCTGAAGCTATTGCAGAGTTAGCGGCAAAATAATGTTAAGGATAACTTTCATAAAGATCATTTATAATAGTTGCGTAACCGTATAATTATTGAGATAAATCGATGAATATATAGACTTTAGTTCTCATTCGTGTTACCCTAGAAGAAACAGTCTATATTGGAGGAGTAAATATGAATACAGAATCCTTACGTAACGAAGTGTTGGTTCCTGCTGTAGCAAAAACATTAAATATTGCTGCTAAAGCAAAACCTACAAAAGAAGAACTTTTCACAACAGCAAAAATTACGGCTGCTGTGGCAGTTGCAACAGCTGTTGTATCCTTGGCGGTACAAGCAGTATTACGCAACCGATAAGACATAAAGAAAACGACATGGCGATGCCTGTCGTTTTCTTTTACTTTTACCCTGTTATTCCCCTTGATTATGGGATTTTATAAGGAGACGATTCCATGCATAGTCGCGATTTAATAGAACAATATAAAGGCTACGTTCAAGATTGGCGTAGATATTTTCATAAACATCCAGAGCTTAGCAATGAAGAGTTTGAAACAACTAAAACCTTGGCTAAAGAATTAGAATCTATGGGCGTAGAGGTTCATATAGATACAGAGCGTGGCATCGGCTTAGTTGGTATCATCCACGGTGATAAACCTGGTAAAGCCATTGCTTTGCGCGCTGATATTGATGCATTGCCTGTTCACGAACATAATACAGTAGACTATAAATCAGAAACTGAAGGCAAAATGCACGCCTGTGGTCACGATGGTCATATGGCTATCTTGTTAGGCGCTGCAAAGATGTTAATGTCTATGAAAGATCGTATTGAAGGCGATGTATATTTAGCATTCCAACCTGCTGAAGAGACAGGAGCGGGTGCACCAGATTTCATCAAATTTGGGGACTGGTACGATAAGATAGATGCTATTTTTGGTGGCCATGTATGGATTGACTTACCAGCAGGCCTTATATCTGTAGAAGAAGGTCCTCGTATGGCTGCAAGTAGCCAGATTACTATTAATGTAAAAGGCAAACAAGGCCATGGTGCACAGCCACATCAAGCGATTGATGCCATTGTAGTAGCTAGTGCTATCGTTATGAACTTGCAAACCGTAGTGTCTCGTAATGTAAGTGCCTTAGATTCTCTTGTACTCACTATTGGTAATATTCACTCTGGATCTGAATGGAATGTTATCCCTGGTGAAGCTAAAATGGGAGGAACTATTCGATTCTTTGATCCTGACCAAGAAGAGTATTATGTAGAATCCATACGTCGCGTAGTAGAACATACTGCTAAAGCTTATGGAGCGACTGCTACATTAGAATATGTAAAAAAAGTACCGCCTACTATTAATGATCCTGCATCTAGCGAATTGGCGGAACGTGTCGTTATTGATACATTAGGTAAAGACAAACTTTCTAAAATGCGTAAAGTAATGCCAGGGGAAGATTTTGCATGGTATTTACAAGATAAACCAGGATGCTTTGCCTTTATTGGTATTCAAAACCCTGAAATCAAGGCTACCTACGATCATCATAATAATAGATTTAATATGGATGATACTGTACTATCTGCGGCATCAGCGGTATATGCTGAATATGCTATCTCATGGTTGAAAGAGCATAAATAAAAAATGTTTAATTATATAAGTAATAATCTATGTACTAATCCGTCTAATAGATTAGATATTTGTATGTTTAATAATAAAATCAATTAGATATTTCCATCTTAAAAGCACTGTTATCTTAAGGGTAATGGTGCTTTTTCATTGTATTTTTATTTATATTTTCCGTATAATATAGGTATAAGTTGGATGTGATGCAAGTATGATACAAGTATTATATAAGTATAATTTAAGTGTAGTGCTTGTGATATAAATCCGCTGTAAGTCTAATACATTCTCTATGAGAGGTACTTATGAATATAGTTATATGTCTCATCATAATTGCTATTACAGGCTTTTTATTGATGAAGCGCTATCAGCCACAACCTATTTTGATTGGCTTAGGAATTCTTATGATGTTCATCGCTTATGAGGCGAGCTGGATTGATGCCATATTAGTTGGTGACCAATCCACAGGAGTTCTCATATTTGATGCCATGGATATCGTAAGAATAACGACATCAAATAACATAGTCAATCTGGGCCTTATGATTATGACCTGTGCAGGTTATGCAAAATATATGGAGCATATTGGGGCAGGGACGAGATTGGCACATACATTTATACGTCCTTTATATCGTTTAAATCGCCCATATATTGTACTGGCCCTTATGTTTCTACTCAATATGGGATTATCCATTTGTGTACCTAATCCATTGAGCCTTGCACTCCTTATGATGGTCACTATGTATCCTGTGTTACTTCGATTAGGTGTAAGCCCTGTAGGGGCGGCAGCAGTTATTGCTACGGGACATCTCATGGATGTGGGGCCAGGTGCAGTATCTACCTTACTTATTGCAAAGACCTTGAATATGCCCGTGCCAAACTATTTTGTAGGCTACCAGTTGCGTCTTTATTTCTTAGTCGCCATTGTGACCGCTATAGCACACTTTTTCTGGCAGAAATATCGTGACCGGGTGGAGGAACCTAAGGTTATAGATGCTTGTGAAAGTATTCCAGAGGCGCCAATAGGGCCTAAGCCGTATATGATATTCCCATTATTACCATTGTGTTTTATTTTGGGCTTTAGTCAATATGGCTTTCCTGGGGTGAAGATGAATGTTACCCTTGCTATGATGCTTGCCTTTGGTATAGCTTTATTAGCTGAATTAATTCGTCATCGAAATCTGAGGACAGTACTTAAGAGTACAACTATTTTCTTTGAAGGTATGGGGAATCAGTTTTCTTATGCAGTGACACTTATTATAGGGGGACAAATCTTCGCCCAAGGTTTGGTGAGTTTAGGTCTTATTGAATCCTTACTTGGGGCACTTCAGACATTATCTCTTAACTCCATAGGACTTACCTCTGTGCTAGGCGGCGGTATGTTAGGCCTTAGCATGGTGACAGGTAGTAATGTAGCGCCATTATTTACTTTGGTTCCACTAGTACCTAATATTGTAGCTCATCTAGGCCTTGATCCGATTACTACTATGCTTGGTATGCAAAATTGTGCAAGCCTAGGCTTATTCCTTAGCCCTATTAGTCCTGTAATGGTCGGCGTAGCAGGCGTGGCGCATATTAAGTCAGTAGATTTACTTAAACGAACTGCTGTACCTGTTCTTGTAGCATTAATTACAAGTTGTGTGGGGATATGTCTCCTTTACTAACTGTCATCTAAAAGACTAATTAGTTATATTTAACCAGATATACTATATATCGCTTTTTAAGTTTAGTTTAAAATTAGAAAACCCTCTTTACATGTATCATAAAGAGAGTTATTATATTCCAATAATAAATCATATGTAATTAAAATGGTTTCCTGCAATGATGCAAGTTTTAGCGCTTTGCGGATAAAAAGGGCCTTTCTTCGCCGGACGGTTCTAGAAGCCAGAAAGGATG
>DXZL01000057.1 GCA_019419725.1 Veillonella sp.
GTTTATTAGGGTTATATCTTTACATACTACACTAGATCATATTATTGATATGCTTCGCTGCAATCGATATATTCCATAATCAGTTGGCAGATTTGACCATCTTTATCAAAGGCCCAGTATACAGGATATAAACCATCACCAAAGCCGGATTGAATCATAGGTACTGTTAATTCAGTTTCAGGAATTGTAAAGTTAATCCAATCCCCTTTAGACCGTTGGAATTGTGGATATGCCAATGCATTTAACTGGAATAAATCACTGTAGTAATCATCATAGATATTTTTGTCAGGATAGTTTGTATGCCATTGATCATAGAACTTTCTATAGGTTTCGATAGTTTCTGCATCAACTACAGTAGCAAGTCCAGAATCTACAGGGAATCCGATATAGCTTTCACCATCATCAAGATCTGTTAAGTCTTCCGTACCTTTCAAAGCCAATTCATAGTTCACAGGCTCATTGCCACTAAAAACAACACGACTTGCCACATAGCGATACTCATTTGGCTCCATTTCAATAATTTTTGTTTCTAACAAATACGTACCTGGTTCTACCGTTCTAATATACGTATCTGGTTTATTAGGTAATGTTACCAAAGGATCACAGCATGTAATATGGCCTGTTGGGAACGTTACAGTCCACATAGGCAATGTATGTAAGGGAAATCCTTTTAGCTCTTTACGGTTAAATAAATCATGATATGGTACAGTAGGTTTTAATTTACCTTCAGAACCTAAACGATTAAACGTTTGAATCCATTCACTTGTCAATTTAGATTGTTCCATATTACTCCTCTGCTTCGTGTTTACAATGTATATACTCGCCCTCTAACACTTCATATGCTGCTGTTTTGCGTATAATTTGTTTAACTAATGTATCTAACTGGGAACCATTTGTATAGTCTGCAGGTGCATAATAGCGTATACGGTGATGACGCATCATCTTATACACCTTATCTTTATCCTTTTTAATAGGATCATACACACCTATAGAATGGCCTCCATTTGCGTTAACAAGGCTCATGCAAGGAATATCTGTATCACTATCCCCAATATAAATCATATTGCGGAATGGAACACGTTGATCCTCAGGCTTAATATAATCGTTAACGCCTGTATCATTAATATCTAGAATTCCCTTTTGAATACGGAACAAAAACTGAGTTTTATTCGTATAGTTAATGGCTTGCGCAGGCCACACAGCTACGCCCTTATCATCAAACATGAATGCACTAGCATAGATTTTAGTGAAAGCTCCCTCTTTCGCCATTTCTGTGCCTTCTATCATCTCCTTCAATCCAGAAGAGATAATGTAATGTTCAATGCGAACACCATGTTCTAATCCATACTCTCTAATACGTTCAAACCAAGTGCGAACACCATCATACAACTCTACTTGATTCCCATATTCCATGAGCTTTTCTTTAGTTACATAAAAGCGACCCACAGCCTCTTGGATCATCTTGTACATATAGGCTAAGTTATTATCCATATCATTTTTCTTAGCCAATTGATTCGATTCTTGCCAGAACTGCTTGATTTGCTCCTCATCATAGCCAACAGATTGAATAAAGCCTTGTGCCTGCATATCATCCGGTGTTAAGGTCTTATCAAAATCGTAGCACATGGCAAGGACTGGCATAGAGTCTTCACGAGATCCCAAGGATGAATCTTTAGAATCACTTTTGTATGTTATCATACGACACCTCCTTTAATATAGTATAAACATAACAATCGTCGTTCTACCCTCTTATATTCCTGAGGTGTCTCTTTGACAACCCCCTTTGTTATCTATTTTACACGACACGTCAACGAAATAATCGTTATATAGCATCGTAATTCCATCTAAAATAGAGTTTCTTGCCTGTAATTTGTATCAATAATCCAGCTTTTTTCCATGCTTTCTTTAATAATTGCTGTTTTTGAAAGCTGGCCAATAAGTAAACTAGAATTTGGATCATGTAACAAACGATTATGCCGGACCGCCGCCTGATTTGTATTAGCATAACAATAGCGACAGAAATGACTACAACTATCATAGGCACCTATATCACCATGTAAATAACAATTACATTCCGGTCTCGCTGGTGCCCGTTTAGGTGCTTTTAACGCAACATTCCAAGCCCGTTCATAACAATCTAAGGTTAAACAACCTTCCGTATTAGCCCCTAATTCTTTAAATGCGTCCCCTTCTCCACAGGTTTTAAGGTCCATATTGCAAGAATGAGCAATAGAAATAAGCTCCTTAATAATGTTATGTTGTACATCAACACTTGGTCTAAAACCTTCAGGAAAGTTCTGAGCCACCTTATCAAATATATCTAAGAAACTTACAACTACCGTATCCGTATATCCTTCTAGCGCCTTAGCCATTTTATAAAAGCTTTCAAAATGAAAAACTATTGTATAGTTGGAGGTTAAAATAATAGGATCATAACGCCACACCATGGACTGAGGATTACGTTTTGTAGATATGTGTTTAAATCCGTCTATTACTAAATCCACTTGTGGTACATTAGTCTCTATATCTGCTCCATATGGAGTTATAGTCATATGCCAATACTGTCTATAATCATTTATTTCATGTAAGAGCGGAATAAATGGCAAAGGATTCTTTGTACAAAACGCAATACCATCTACTACTTCATGATTAATAGGATACCGTGTTATCTGCATTGGGTTATAGGGATTTCGTACATCTACAAATCCTTGATGAACACGATTAATCAACCATTGCCCATAAAAGGCAGGAATATCCGTACGTTGTCCCGTCTGTAAAATCATTGTCCTGCCCTTTCATAAAACAAAAATATAGATGTATTATATCATATTCAATATTAATTATTTATGTAGTAAGTGTGATATTTATAGTATGGTACATTCTCATTTTATGGTACTATTAAGTGTATTAAAAATGAGGAGAACAAAAAGATGAACGATATATTTGAAAAGAATCATCCTATGAAGGATGACAAAGAGTTTATTACCGCTTATTGGAGCGATCGAGCACGTGATTTTGGGTCATTGCGAGCTAAAGAATTAGAAAGCCCTAAACTTAAACTTTGGCGAGATGAATTAATGAGTCATATTTTTGATTCTGACCGTTCTTTGCGAATTTTAGATATTGGTTGTGGCGCAGGTTTTTTCAGTATTATTCTCTCTGAATTGGGCCATACAGTACATGGTATCGATATTACACCTAATATGATTGATGAGGCTAATCAACTTGCTGAGTCTTTACAATCTGATGCTACCTTCTCCGTTATGGATGCAGAAAACCTAAGCTTTGATACTAATACCTTTGATATCGTTGTGGCTCGCAATGTGACATGGAATTTACCGCATCCGGATAAAGCCTATGCTGAATGGTTACGTGTCATCCGACCTGGTGGTTTAATTCTTAATTATGATGCGGAACATGCACGCAACCATCATGATTTACCACAATCTGTACATCATGCGCATGAATATGTTAGCAATGAATTAAAGGAACGTTGCCACACAATATACCATATGCTAGAAATTTCATCCTATACACGTCCACAATGGGATAAGGAGCTACTCACTAAAATGGGTGCCAGCTCTGTATCGATTGACCCTACTGTAGGGCCTCGTATTTACAGCGAAGAAGATGAATTCTACATCCCTGTACCTATGTTTTTAGTGAAAGCAATTAAATAAATATTGAATAATAGCTAATAGGTCAGTAAAACTACTATTCCATAATACAAAACCCACTCCATGAAGTATCATGAGTGGGTTTTCTTTATATGCTAATCAAATTACTAACATATATACGTTAATAGCAATAAATATAGTTGTTACTACATATTAGTTTTTAAAATATTCTTGAGCTTTTGTAATTTCTGCGCGAAGTTTTTCTTCATCAATAGTAAGCAATTCTTTATCTTTCATAAGAACTTTGCCGCCTACAATTGTAGTATTAGCATCAGAGCTATTAGCCGAGTATACAAGTGCTGCTAAATCGTTATAACGAGGCATCCAGTGCATACCAGATACATCATACAATACGATATCTGCGCGATACCCTTCAGCTAGTACACCTAGATCTTTATATCCTAAGGCTTTTGCACCTTCTACAGTGCCCATATTCCATGCAGCTTGTGCAGGAATCGCTTTAGGGTCATAGAGACGCGCTTTATGCAATGTAGCAGCAAGGCGTACTTCTTCAAGCATGTCCGCATTATTATTAGAAGCAGAACCGTCTGTACCAAGACCAACTGTAATACCTTTAGCAATCATTTCAGGCACTGGTGCAATACCACTTGCTAATTTTAAATTGGATTGTGGATTGTGTGCAACAGCTACATTATTCTCTGCCATAATAGCCATATCTTCTTCTGTCACATGAACACAATGTGCAGCTAATGTAGTATTCCAGAATAAGCCTAAGTCATGCATATGAGCTATTGGTGTCTTGCCAGTAGCTTTAATAACATTCTCTACTTCCCCTTTTGTTTCAGACAAGTGCATGTGAATGCCACAATTTAATTCATGGGATAAAGCAATAACTTTTTCCATATATTCGTCTGGGCAAGTGTATGGCGCATGTGGGCCCAATAATACCTTGATACGGTCATTATCAAAGCCGTTCCAAGTGCGGAATAAATCAGCATTTTCAACTAATGCTTGATCGGCTGTTGGAGATACACCTGCTAAACCACGAGATAGTACAGCGCGAATACCTGTTTCTTTTACTACCTCAGCTGTAGTATTCATAAAGAAATACATATCGCTAAATGTTGTAGTACCAGAGCGTAACATTTCAGCCACACCTAGTTGTGTACCATAACGTACATACTCGTCGTTAAGCTTGGCTTCAGTTGGCCAAATTGCAGTTTCTAGCCAATCCATAAGCTCAAGATCATCTGCATAGTTTCTAAATAAGCCCATTGCAATGTGCGTATGAGTATTGACTAAACCTGGTGCAGCTAATTGGCCTTTACCATCTAGTACTTCCTTTGCAGAATCTTTTGCTTTTTCAATATCACTATCCTTTAAAATAGCGGCAATATAACCATTTTCAATTTCAATGGCATGATTTTTAAGAACGCCCTCATTAGTTAGGACGTCTACATTGGTAATCAATAAATCAGACATAGGTTTCCTCATAGGTATAACCGAGCTAAAGTAGCTCGGTTATATTAGTAAAATTAGAAAACTAATACATCTAGCACATTGTTGTATAATATAAAGCCATTAGCTTTCTATTAAATGTAGATGTAATTCGATTCGAAATTAATTTACTTTTGTAAGATAATCGATTTGATCTTGCGTTAAAGAATCTAAATCGTAACCCATGGAATTCAATTTTAATTTAGCAATTTCCGCGTCTAATTCATGAGGTAATACATACACCTTTGGTTCCATATCTTTGCCATTATGCAAGATATGTTCTGCTGCAAGAGCTTGCATAGCAAAGGATAAATCCATGATTTCTGCAGGATGACCATCGCCTGCAGCAAGGTTTACAAGGCGACCTTCAGCCAATACATAGAGTTTGCGGCCATCTGCCATAGTATAGCCTTCAATATTTTGACGAACACGTTCATGACTTACTGCAAGGTCTGTAAGATCAGCTACGTTAACTTCACAATCAAAGTGACCAGCATTACATAAGATAGCTTTATCTTTCATTACTTCGTAATGTTCTTTCACAATAACGTCTTTACAACCTGTTACAGTACAGAAGATATCCCCTACTTTAGCAGCTTCAATCATAGGTAATACTTTGAATCCATCGAATACTGCTTCAATCGCTTTAATTGGGTCTACTTCTGTTACATATACATGAGCACCAAGGCCTTTTGCACGCATAGCAACGCCTTTACCACACCAACCATAACCAGCAACAACTACGTTTTTACCTGTTACAGTTAAGTTTGTAGTACGCATGATACCATCCCAAACAGATTGACCTGTACCATAACGATTATCAAAGAGATATTTACAGTAAGAATCGTTTACTGCAATCATAGGGAATGTCAATTGTTTTGCATTTTCTAATGCATAGAGACGATGTACACCTGTAGTAGTTTCTTCACTACCACCTAATAGGCGTTCTTTTGCATCTTGGCGAGTTGTGTGCAACAAGTTTACCAAGTCGCCACCATCATCGATGATAATGTGTGGTTTATGATCAAGTGCTTTATTGAGGAAATTGAAGTATTCCTCTTCCGTACAATCATACCAAGCATATACAGTAAGGCCCATATCAACAAGACCTGCAGCTACATCATCTTGTGTAGATAATGGGTTAGAACCAGTTACGATAACATCAGCACCACCGCGTTTTAAAACAGTAGCTAAGTATGCTGTTTTTGCTTCTAAGTGAACACTTACAACAATAGTTTGACCTTTGAAAGTTTGTTCTGCTTCAAAGCGATCGCCTAATGTATTTAATGTAGGCATAAAGTTAGAAACCCAATCAATTTTCTTGCGGCCTTCTGCTGCTAAATTAATATCTTTAATTAAAGATTGCATAATATCTCCTTTTACTCATACAAGTAGATTAGATAAAAAATACATATGGTTAATCCACTTGAATTTATAGTTACTACATAATTTAGTTAGTATAGATACTTAATTATATAGATAATGTATGCGAAAAACCAAAAATGAAAATCTACAATATCAAATACTAGATTACTTAGATTCTACAATCTGACGTAGCTTATCAATAGATTCTTCATAGTTCGGTTTTAATACACCCTCTTCAGTAATGATGGCAGTTACCAATTCATGTGGTGTCACATCAAAGGCTGGATTAAGCACATCAATACCATTAGGCGCTGTTTGAACACCATGTAGAGATGTTACTTCATAATTGTCGCGCATCTCAATAGGAATATCAGCACCATTTTCAAGGGTAAAATCAAATGTGCTGTATGGCGCGGCTACATAGAATGGAATGTTATGGAATTTAGCTAGTACAGCCACACCATAGGTACCAATTTTATTGGCTACATCACCTTTTGTAGTGATGCGGTCAGCACCGACGATAACGGCATCAATGAGGCCATGTTGCATCGCATAGGCCGCCATATTATCAGTCTCAAGAGTAACAGGGATACCATCCTCATGAAGCTCAAAAGCAGTAAGTCGAGCACCTTGTAATAATGGTCTTGTTTCATCAGCATACACGCGTTCTAATTGTCCATTTTCATGTAATTTACGGACAACACCTAGTGCTGTTCCTAAACCACCTGTAGCTAGTGCACCAGCATTACAATGAGTTAGAATGCGAATATTTTTTTGACCTTCAAATAGAGTTGCTCCTGCTTCAGCCATACGACGGTTCAATGACACGTCTTCTTCGTGAATTGTAATAGCCTCTTTTCTAATGAGCTCTACTACTTCACTCATAGAGGACATGCTTTTAACATGCTCTTTTACAAGAGAAATAACACGATCTACAGCCCAAGCTAAGTTGATTGCGGTAGGACGAGTTTCCTTTAAGGTCTCACTAAATTCATATAAGCTTGTAAGTTGTTCACTAAAAGGAACCTCCAAACGGCCTGATTCCATAGCCGCTAAAATGAGGCCATAACTGGCAGCAACACCAATAGCAGGTGCACCACGAACGCGAAGCATTTTTATAGCTTCAGCCACTTGTCGCCAATCTGTACAGTGAACATACGTAATTTCAGTAGGCAATTTAGTTTGATCTAATAGTACTAGCGTATCTTTACGCCATTCAATATTAATCATACCTTCTCCTTCGATGAACTATTGTATTTCATTATGAATGGATTATAGTTTAAAGCCACCATATTCTTGCATGCGATTATGTGCGTCATAACGAGCATCTACATCGATTGCATCAATAGCACCTAAAATAAGAGATTTAAGTTGAGATGCCATATCGCCCATCATTTCTACCACTTCACCATGTGTCAACGCAGATTCAGAAATACCTGCTGCATAGTTTGTAATCATAGAAATGGTTGCATATGCCATTTCAGCTTCATTAGCTAAATTTACTTCTGGTACATTTGTCATACCTACTGTATCACCACCGAGCATATGGAACATTTTAATTTCTGCTGGTGTTTCAAATCGAGGGCCTTCTGTACATACATAGGTACCGCCATTGTGAACAGACAAACCTTGTTCAGTACCAACCTTTTGTAGAATGTCACGTAGTTCTGGACAATATGGATTTGTTACGTCTAAATGTGCTACAGGTCGGTCACCACCTTCATAGAATGTGGTAATACGATTTTTAGTAAAATCTAAGAATTGATCAGTCAACACAAAATGACCAGGCTTAAAGTTTTCATTTAAGGAACCTACAGCTGTCGTGGAGATAATAAATGTAACGCCTAATTTTTTAAGGCCCCAAATATTAGCACGATAATTAATTTTGTGTGGAGGAATTGTATGATCTTTGCCGTGACGAGCAACAAAGATTACTGTTTTCCCCTGGTATGTACCTTGTACATAATCTATTTCACCATATGGTGTCATTAAGGATTCTT
>DXZL01000058.1 GCA_019419725.1 Veillonella sp.
TCTTAAAGATAGATTGTAATTCTTCTAAAGACTTACCCAATAATTCTATCATGGTACTCCATTTCTATTATTATGATATGCGCTTCATACGAGCCATGAAGAATCCATCCATATGATCTCGCGGTGGATATGTTGTAATCATACCATCGGTAGATGGTGGTAATCCTTCATAGGATACAGGGTCAATAACAAAGTTCTTATGAGTTGCTAAGAATTTTTCCAATACATCCTCATTTTCACCGCTATTGATCGTACATGTAGAATATACTAAATATCCGTTAACTTTGACCATTTCAGCGGCTTTTTCTAATATTTCAAGCTGTAATGGAGGCAATTCAGTAAGTAAGGATTCTGTTTTTCTCCAACGCATATCTAATTTTTTTTGTAAAATGCCAAGTCCAGAACATGGTGCATCAACTAAGACACGATCGAATTGTTCCTTCCAATTATCAGGTAAATAACGACCATCTTGGAGCTTAGTAGAAACAATAGATACGCCCAATCGCTGAGCATTGTGATTCATAAGGTCTAATTTATGATCGTATATATCACAACTCATAATAGCGCCTGTATTATTCATGAGGCTTGCCATATGCATAGACTTACCACCTGGCGCAGCACAACAATCTAATATGCGCTCTCCTGGCTGCGGATTTACTACATGGGCCACTAACATAGATGCTTTATCCATAAAGGTAATGTGCCCATCGATAACAGGTTTTGCTTTTTCTAAATGGCCTTGATGCGCATTAATATAAACTACTTCTGGAATATATGTATCCTGCTCAACGGTCCAACCTAAATCTTGTAATTCTTTTAGGCAATCCTCAATAGATATTTTTATCGTATTGATACGTGCCGTCAATCTAGGTTGTTCATTAAACCAAGCGCAAAGATCTATAGTCTTATCCTTACCCATTTCATTCATCCATAAATTAACCAGCCATAATGGTTGATTATAAATGAAAGAAATTTCTTCAGACTCAGATTTAGCAAGTTCACCAATAGAAATACTATCACTTTCACGCAAAACGGAACGTAACACTGCATTTACAAAACCAGATAAACCTCTAGTTAACTTTTTAGCCAATTTAACAGATTCATTGACAGCTGCACTTTCAGGTACCTTATCCATATAGATAATTTGGTAAATACCTAGTCTAAGAATTTCTACAACCATTGAAGATAATTTCTTGAGAGGTCGTTTTGCAAAGTGAATAATAATGGCATCAAGATAATTTTTTCTACGAATAACACCATATACCAACTCAGTAAAAAATCGTCTGTCTAAATCGGATAGATGATATTTCTGTAAATACTCCTGTAACTTGATATTCGCATAAGCACCATTACGATTAATATCACTCAAAGCTTTCACTGCGAGCAATCGAATATTTTGTTGTTCATAACTTTTTACTTCAGTCATCGTTTTTCCTACCAATTAATTGTTCAACTGCTGCACGAACTCGTTCAGGATCCACTGTAGTATTGCAACATGGTCCATTAGGTCTTTCATTTAAAACACCAATGACAGGTATAGGAAATACATCGGCCATACCACTTGCTAAATCACGTTCACAAGCAATGGCTACAATAGCCTTAGGCCTTGCTTCTTTTACCTTCATTCGCGCTAATGTACCACCTGTAACAACTATAAATTGACAACCATAATCTTTGGCAACTTGTAATAAACTTCCAACCTGGCATCTACCACACTGCTTACAATTATATACATCATGTGTAACCTTATGAACACAAGAGCTTTCCTGTAAACAATGCGGTGTTAATAACAATATGCGTTTTGGATCAACCGTATACATATCTAGCATCACGAGATGATTAATCAAATCAATCATAGATTGACGCAATTGATCCTTAGTAACCCCTCTCACTTTACCAATCAATAAGGATAATGGAAATAATCCATATATAAACTGATTGGCCAATCTTAAAACAATAGGATGTAGCCGTATAATACCTGTACTTGCAACAATAAGGGATACACACAATACCCATATAATACCTATCAGAATAGAAAGAACTATAGTACTCATAATAGGTGCAATAGGATGTAATTGTGATAGCCCAGGTTCTAGTACATACATTAGAAAACCAAGTACCGCTGTGAGTAAAGCACATGTAATAGTTGATAAAATCAGGTATAACGGATACGTTTCGTACTGCTTATATTGAGTCTCCAAAAACGATACCTTCCTTTATCTGATGTCCATTAATAAAATCAGTAGCAGAAATGCGTTTTTTATTTTCTGGTTGGACTTCTGTTACTAAAATTATATTTCCATCACCACAAAATACACCTAACCCGGCTGTTTTAGATACGATTGTACCAGGAACAGTTGTGGCTGAAATAGCAATTGGTACATGTTTACCATGAACATCTATCAAACAGTGAGTCGTATCACTGGGAACCACTTCTCCAGACCATACTTTTAAACGTTTTCCATCGAGATATGTATAACATCCAGGAGCTGGGTTAAGTCCTCTAATGAGGTTTGCAATTTCATTAGCAGGCTTAGACCAATCAATGTGTCCCATTTCTTTTGTAATTTTGGTCGTATGTGTAGCTATTGAGTCATCTTGTGGAGTAGCTACAATCTCTCCGTTAACCCAACGAGTTAATACAGGTACAATCGTTTCGCCACCAAGTACGGCCATACGTTCAAATAATTGACCCGTTGTTTCACCAGGTAAAATATCGGTCTCTACGATATCGATGATATCACCAGTATCAAGACCATCATCCATATGCATAATGGTAACACCTGTTTTAGTATCCCCATTTAAAATAGCATAGTGAATCGGCGCAGCCCCTCTATACTTAGGTAAGATAGATGCATGAACGTTAATACATCCATATTGAGGTAAGCGAATAAGCCATGGCGGTAAAATTTTACCGTATGCAATAACCACTACTACATCTGGTTTTAATGCTTCTAATTCAGCTTGCACTTGCTCATCCCGTAAGGTAACAGGTTGGAAAACAGGTAAATTATGTTCTAGAGCTGCCACTTTTACAGGTGGCATTTGAACTTGTTTACCGCGACCTTTTTGTTTATCAGGCTGGCAGTATACACCAACTATAGAGTGTCCAGCCTTAATTAATGCTTCTAAAGTAGGAACGGAAAAGTCTGGTGTCCCCATAAATACGACGCGCAATTGTTTTTGATTAGACAATTTCTTTCTCCTCTGGATGATCCGTAATCAATCGTAAGTTAGTTGCTTTTTCAATAAACAAATGCCCTTCTAAATGGTCAATTTCATGTTGAAAAATACGCGCCAAGAATCCTTCAGCTTTAATTGTTACCTTTTTATTATGAGGGTCAATTCCTTTAACGGTAACTTTATCGAATCTTTCAACATCACCAAAATAACCTGGTACACTCAAACAACCCTCTGGTCCCACTTGTGAACCTTCGGCATGAGTGATTTCAGGATTAATTAAAGCAATGAGACCACTACCAGCATGATCATCTACGACGATAATTCGTTTAGATACAGCTACTTGAGGTGCAGCAAGTCCAACGCCTTCGGTTTCATACATTGTTTCAGCCATATCATCGATAAGGGCTCTAAGTTTTTTATTAACATGTTCTACAGGTTCCGCAATTTGTTTTAAAACGGGATGGCCTGCTTTCACAACATCTAATACTGCCATTTATACTCCTATACTAAACTGGATCTACATCAATCAAAAGTCCTTCTTGTGTAAAGATCCATGAATTATATATATATTCTTTTAAATTAGATAAATCGGTACCGCGAATCATAATCGCTAAACGATACATGTCCCGTACCTTTTTAATACTCGCTTCATAAGGACCATTGATGAGAATATCGCTATTATCTTTATGAGCCTCTAAATCGCTTACAATGCGATTAGCAATGGTCTCCAAGGTGTCCATGTTCTGATGACGCACTACCATATGTATCATCTCTCTAAATGGAGGATATCCTAAGGCTTTACGATTTTGAATTTCTTCATTGTAAAAGCCTACATAATCATGAGCCTTACTCTTTATTATAGCATAATTTAAAGGATTATATGTTTGTATAACAACACTGCCCGTTTTATCACCTCTACCAGCCCTACCAGAAGTCTGGGTAAGCAGATCAAAAGTTCGTTCAGATGCAGTATATACAGGAATATTTAAAACGGAATCAGCCGTTAAAATACCAACAGCTGTTACATCTTTAAAGTCATGCCCTTTTGATACCATTTGAGTTCCCAATAAAATATCATATTTATGGGCCCCAAAATCATGTAAAATATCTTCTGCTAATTGCTTATTCTTTGTCACATCTTGATCAAGTCGAGCAATACGTGCAGATTTAAAGTGCCGTCGTAATTCTTCTTCAACCTTTTGTGTACCTGAGCCAAAGAACTTAATACGTTTGCTATGACATTTTGGGCATACTGTAGGAATTGGTTCATGATGTTCACAATAATGACAACGTAATTCCTCACCAGCCTGGTGATACACCATGGCCACATCACAATGTGGACACATAATGGTTTCCCCACAATCTCTACACATAACAAAGGTATTGTAACCACGTCTATTCAAAAGAATAATCATTTGATTATGTTCATTCAATGTTTTTTGAATCAAGCTACTCATAGCATCAGAAAAAACAGAATAGTTACCATGAAGAATTTCTTCCTTCATATCAACAATCGTTACCTTTGGCATTGGTTGTTCAAAAATTCGGTGAGGCAACTCTAGCAACTGATACTCCCCTTGCTTGGCTTTATAATAAGAAGTAACAGCTGGTGTAGCAGAGCCTAATATAACTGGACAACCATGTGCTTCTCCACGCCATAAGGCAACGTTGCGGGCATGGTAACGAACCATATCCTCTTGCTTATAAGATGTATCATGTTCTTCATCGACTACGATAAGACCAATATCCTCTGCTGGAGCAAAAACTGCTGATCGAGCACCAATAATAATATGACTATCCTTACGACGTAAACGCTCCCAGTTATTATTGCGTTGTTGGACCGTCAATTTACTATGAAATACTACAACTTCATCACCAAAAGTTTCTACAAAGCGCCGTACAATTTGATCTGTCAGAATAATTTCTGGAACCAGTATAATAGCCGTCTTATCTTGACTTATACATTTTGCTGTGGCTTTTAAATATAGTTGCGTTTTTCCACTACCTGTTACACCATGCAATAAAAAGGTTTTATGTTGATGTGAATTCATCGCCTTTTGAATCGGCTCATATACCGCTTGTTGTGCATCAGTTAATGGTATATTTACTTCTTCTGTAAACAGTTCATCAAAGGTAGTCTTTGTAGCTTTAAATCTAGATTCAATGGTAATTCCCTGAGCTTCACTCACTTGTTTAATTACCATACGTGAAAATCCTTTGGCCAATAATAAAGCTTTTGATGCACCACCTACTTCAAATAAATATTTAGCTAACTCTCGTTGCTTCTTTTTTCGCTCACTAAATTGTTCTACAGAAAAAGCAGGCGTAACAACAAGCCACTCTTCCTTAGGTGCTTCATAGGATTTAAGGGTTTTATTAACCGTAAATAAACGCAATGCATCGCCATAGGAGAATAAATAATATTCATTTAAACGACGGGCGGTATCCATCATTTCAGGTGTAAACCAAGGTTCATTGTCTAATACTTGAACAATATTTCGCAATTTAAATTCAGGAGGTTCTAATAATTCTTCATAACCAATCAGAATTCCCTCTTCACGACTATTTCCTAAAGGAATGAGTACGCGTGTACCAGGTAAGACATTACCAAACTTTTCAGGCATTAAGTAGCTTAACGGTTTATGAAGTTGTTTAGCAGGTCTATTGATGATAACTTGTGCGACACGCATACATTATATCCTTTCATTTACTATAAAAGGTCTCAGTAGAAATTCTACTAAGACCTTTTGTATTATAAGCCAGCTTCAGCTTTTAAAATTGCTGCTTTGTCAGTACGCTCCCAAGGTAAATCAACATCAGTTCTACCAAAGTGACCATATGCTGCAGTTTTGCGATAATGAGGTTTTAACAAATCAAGCATTTCAATAATACCTGCTGGACGAAGGTCGAAATGTTTCTTAACGAGTTCTTGAATTTTAGTTTCCTCAATGCGACCTGTACCAAAAGTATCAACTAAAACGGATACAGGATGTGCAACACCAATAGCGTAAGCAACTTGTACTTCACACTTATCAGCAAGGCCTGCTGCTACAACATTTTTAGCTACATAACGAGCTGCATATGCTGCGGAGCGGTCAACCTTAGATGGATCCTTACCAGAGAAAGCACCGCCGCCATGACGAGCCATACCGCCGTAAGTATCTACGATAATTTTGCGGCCTGTCAAGCCAGCATCACCATGAGGACCACCGATTACGAAACGGCCAGTTGGGTTAATGAAATATTTTGTATTTTCATCAACAAATTCAGCAGGCAATGCTGCATCGATAACAAAGCGTTTCAAGTCTGCTTTAATTTGTTCTTGCGTAACTTCAGGGCTATGTTGTGTAGAGATAACAATTGTATCAATACGTTTTGGTTTACCATCAACATATTCAACAGTAACTTGAGTTTTACCATCTGGACGAAGATATGTTAAAGTGCCATCTTTACGAACTTCTGTAAGACGACGAGATAAACGATGAGCCAAAGAAATAGGCATAGGCATAAGTTCAGGTGTTTCATTAGATGCATAACCAAACATCATACCTTGGTCACCAGCACCGATTTTATCTAGTGCTTCACCATTACCATCTTTAGATTCAAGAGCTTCATCTACGCCCATAGCAATATCAGCAGATTGTTCATCAATAGAAACAAGTACACCGCAAGTGTCGCAGTCAAAGCCAAATTTTGCACGTGTATAACCAATTTCACGAACTGTATCACGTACGATGCGAGGAATATCTACATATGTATTAGTAGAAATTTCACCTACTACATGAACTAGACCAGTAGTAACTAAAGTTTCACAAGCTACACGAGCAGTTGGATCCTTTTCAATAATCGCATCCAAAACAGCATCAGAAATTTGGTCAGCTATTTTATCTGGATGGCCTTCAGTAACAGATTCAGAAGTAAAAAACATATGTTTTTCAGCCATTTTATCCTCCTAATACGAAAAAAAGCCTCTCATGTACTCATGAGAGACCCTCCCATCTAACGACATTTGTCATAGGAATTAGCACCTTTTCCTCTTGGAATGGTTGCTGTAGCTTCATAGGGCCTATCCCTCCACTACTCTTGATGAGTTACAGAAATATTATAGTGTATTTACATTGATAAAGCAAGTCATTATTACATATCTTTCTATCAATTACAAACTACAAACATAAAATTCTCTCATGTATCGTGTTATTTATTTTTTACTAATTCCACAACTTCTTTCATAATATTATGGGCCAATTCAGATTTTTTCATATTCGGCATTTCTTTAGGATCTTTATGAGGATATAAGAAGTATCCTTCATTCGTATCTACATTAAAACCTGCATTAGATTTACTAACATCATTTGCTACAAGCATATCTAAGTTTTTTCTAATTACTTTATCTTGACCGTATTTAATAACATGCTCAGTTTCCGCTGCAAAACCTACAAGAATTTGATGTTTCTTTTTAGCACCTAAACCTTGTAGTATATCTGGATTTTTAACAAGTTCTAATGTCATAGACTCCATTTTTTTTATTTTTTGTTCTGCCTTATGAAGAACTCGGAAATCAGATACAGCAGCCGCCATAATAACCACATCTACCTTGTCATATCGAGATTCAACAGCATGTTGCATAGATAAAGCAGAGTCAATAGGAACAAAATCTACTCCACTAGATACGGCTAAAGATGTGGGTGCACTGACCAAAATAACGTTAGCCCCCATCCGGGCAGCTTGCTCAGCAATAGCATACCCCATCTTTCCACTCGAACGATTACCAATATAACGAACAGGATCGATATTCTCTTGTGTACCCCCAGCTGTAACAAGCACTGTAATACCTTCAAGTTCATTAGATTTGCACATCTGTGATTCAAGCCAATCTACAATGGCTTCGGGCTCTGGTAAACGACCAACACCGGTAACCCCACAAGCAAGCCATCCTTCCGCAGGTTCCATAATATGGTAGCCATGAGAACGTAAACCTTCCAAATTACGTTGAGTAATCGGATTGTTATACATTTCTGTATTCATAGCAGGACAAAGATATTTTGGAGCCTTAGTAGCCATTATTGTTGTTGTCAGCATATCATCTGCAATACCGGCATATATTTTACCAATTACATTTGCCGTAGCTGGAACAACCACATATGCATCTGCCCATGTAGCTAATGCAATATGCTCCACATCCCATTGATGTACTTGTTCAAACATGTCGATAGCTACA
>DXZL01000059.1 GCA_019419725.1 Veillonella sp.
CGTCCTGAACAGGAAGTTTCTTTACTTATGGCTCTCATAAAAGAATACTTAAATAATAATGTTAAGTATATGCATGAACATAATGTGCGTATTCGCTTTATTGGATATATCGGTGCTCTTTCAGATGAGCTTCAAAAGATTATTCACGATGCCGAATTATTAACTCAGAATAATACAGGCCTTACCTTACAGTTAGCAATAAACTATGGGGGGCGTGATGAAATAGTAAGAACTATCCGCGATATTACAAATTCTGTTGTGGATGGAACTATTACTACAGACGAGATTACAGAAGACTATGTTAGTTCCCAACTTTTCACTAAAGAGTTTAGTGATGTAGACTTGTTAATTCGTCCAAGTAGTGATTTTAGAATTAGTAACTTTTTATTGTGGCAGCTAGCTTACGCTGAATTCTGGTTTACTGATTTACATTGGCCAGATTTCACTAAGGAAACATTATTAGAGGCTGTTGCAGCATATCAAAAACGAGAACGCCGGTTTGGTGGCTTACGTGATGAGGAATAAAAAATGTTAAAAACACGTGTTATAACCGCTGTTATAGGTTTTATTATTGCCTTAGGGGCCATTACATTAGGCGGACCTGTATACGATATTCTTATTACATTATTAGCTCTATTGGGTTGGCGTGAGTTTGTTTTACTAGGTAAAGCTAAACATGTGCGTATGTCCATTTTATGGGGCTATATTAGTATTTTATTATTGATGATTGCCTTTGCATGTCATCAGTATATTCTAGCAATAGCTATATTAGTATTGAGTTTATCAGCCAATTATATGTTATGTACATTTGGTGAAAATAAATACTCTTTAGCTAGTGTTTCATTTAGTGTATTTGGCTTATTATATGTTGGTATTGGCATGATTTCTTTGCTCATGATTCGTCATGACTCTATATACATGTCTCTATCAATGCCATTTGAATTATATAATTGGGGAACAATTACTCTTTGGCTAGTATTATTTACAACATGGGCTAGTGATACTTTTGCTTATTTTGCTGGTCGTGCCTTTGGTAAACGTAAAATTGTTCCATCTATTAGTCCTAATAAAACACTAGAAGGTTTTATTGGTGGCTTTATCGGCTGTATTATTACAGGCGCTGTATTTTCGTATATCGTAGGCATTCCATGGTGGATGGGCATTCATGTTGGTATGATTAGCGGTATACTTGCACCATTAGGTGATTTATTTGAATCAAAGATTAAACGATTATGTAATGTGAAAGATTCTGGTACTTTACTACCAGGTCATGGTGGTGTATTGGATCGTTTTGATAGTTTATTATTTGCGGCTCCTATTACATTGATATACATATTACTCTTTTCGTACTAATCTAATAGAGGTAAGCTTATGAAATACCTAAGTATTATTGGCAGTACTGGCTCAATCGGTACACAGACACTAGATGTAGTGTCCCAACATCCAGATCAATTCAAGGTGGTTGCCTTAGTGGCACATCATAATATTGACCTCTTAGAACAACAAATTAAAGAATATCAGCCATTAGTAGCTGGATTAGTTGATGAAAATGCTTTTAAAGAGCTACAAGGCCGCTATACAGGTCATACAAAACTTGTAGGTGGCAAGGAAGCGCTCATTGCGGCAGCAACAATTCAAGAAGCTACTATGGTTGTAACTGCTATTGTAGGTGCTGCTGGTATTGAACCTACTGTGGAGGCCATCAAAAAAGGTAAGACCATTGGTCTTGCTAATAAAGAAACATTAGTGGCCGGTGGCCCATTGATTACATCCTTAGCGAATGAGTATGGCGTACAAATTTTACCTATTGATAGTGAGCACAGTGCTATTTTCCAATGCTTAGAAGGACAAGCTCGCGATAATGTTGATTCTTTAATCGTTACAGCTTCTGGTGGTCCTTTACGGACTTGGGATTCCAACAAGATTCAAACTGCCACAGCTGCAGATTGCTTGCGACATCCAACTTGGAATATGGGCAATAAGATTACTATCGACTCTGCATCTCTATTTAACAAGGGCTTAGAGGTAATCGAAGCTCATTGGCTTTTTGGTTTTGATTTTGATCATATTGATGTTGTGGTACATCCTCAAAGTATCGTTCATTCTATGATACGCATGAAAGATGGGGCTATATTAGCTCAAATGGGGAATCCAGATATGCGCGAGCCTATTCAATATGCTTTGACATATCCAAAACGTGAAGTTTTAAGTATGAATCATCTTGATTTTACTAAAGCCTTACAATTAGAGTTTTTACCACCACGATATGATGATTTTCCTGCTCTTCGTCTTGCATATGAAGTAGGACGAGCAAGTGGCTTTAAACCAGCCGTATTTAATGCTGCAAACGAAACAGCAGTTTATGCATTTTTAGATGATAAAATCGCCTTTGGTGATATTTACAAAGTCGTTACATCAGTTCTAGAATCTATGGGACCTGAAGATGACTTTACGTTAGACAATTTATTAGCTATCGATAGATGGGCTCGTGAAAAGGCTACATCATTGATGGTATAGGAGTATATATGACAACGGCATTAGCCACAATATTTGTATTTGGTTTAATCGTGTTTATTCATGAGTTAGGCCATTTTATTACAGCAAAAATGTCGGGCATGCAAGTAGATGAATTCGCCATAGGTTTTGGACCGGCCATATTTAAAGTTCAAAAAGGGGAAACCTTATATTCTATTCGTATCATTCCTCTTGGTGGTTTTAATCGTATTGCTGGCATGAGTCCTGACGAGCCGTTAAATGAACGGTCATTTTATACTAAACCTGCATGGAAGAAATTTATTGTTATTTCTGCAGGGGCAGTATTCAATTTTTTATTGGCCATTGTTTTATTCTTTGGCCTCAATGCAACAGTAGGTAATCTTACCTATACAAATGATCCTGTTATTGGTAATATCATCCCTGGTAGTGCCGCTGAACAAGCTCATTTACAATCAAATGATAGAATTCTTACTATTGATGGTAAAAAGATTTCAACGTGGGATGAAATCCGTCCTAGCTTACAAGGTACTGCCAACCATGGTGTTACCGTTGTGGTAGATCGAGATGGAGAAACTGTAGAAACTACAGTGATTCCAAAAATGGAACAAGATAGTCCTAAAATTGGTATTTATCCTAGTTTTACACGAGAAAGTTATAGCATAGGCGAGTCTTTCAGTCTAGCTGTTACTCGTACAGGTCAAACAATTGTTGCAATGCTAAGTGGCTTATATGATATGATTCGCGGTACACAAGCTGCAGAATTATCCGGTCCAGTAGGTATTTCACAAATGGCTGGCACTATTGCACAATCTGGTTTTGCACCACTTTTGAGCTTTGCTGCATTCTTAAGTATTAACTTAGGGGTTATCAATCTTTTACCATTACCTGTATTAGATGGTGGTCATTTAATTATTATTTTGGCTGAAGCAATTACAGGTCGTAAATTACCTGCTAAGGCACTAATGTATATTCAAATGGTTGGTGTTGCTTTAATGGTAGCATTATTCTTATATGTAACGACTCAGGATATATTCCGATTACTATAAGATAGATGGGAGATTACAATGATTGTACGTAAACCAACAAATGGTATCTATGTAGGTACAGTTAAAATTGGTGATTATGCACCGGTAAGCATTCAATCTATGATTACTACAGATCCGGTTCATACGGAAAAGGCTATAGCTGAAATAAATCGTTTAGCTGAGGCTGGTTGTGAACTAGTACGTGTTGCAGTTCCTACTATGGCTTCTGCTAAAGCTTTAAAAGCAGTTCGTGCTGGTATTGATATTCCTTTAATTGCTGATATTCATTTCGACTATAAATTAGCGTTAGAAGCTATCGAGAATAATGTTGATGGATTGCGTATTAATCCAGGAAACATCGGCGGTGAGGATAAGGTATTGGCAGTTATTGAAAAAGCTAAACCTAAACAAATTCCGATTCGTATTGGCGTTAATGCAGGGTCTTTACCAAAGCATATCCTCGATGCACATGGAGGTCATCCTACAGCTGATGGCATGGTGGAAACTGCATTAGAACATGTCCGAATTCTCGAAAAGCTCGACTACCGTCAAATGAAATTATCTATTAAAGCAACGGAAGTTCCTTTAATGGTAGAAGCCTATCGTAAGTTATCCGATAAGATTCCTTATCCATTGCATTTAGGTGTTACTGAAGCTGGTACGATAAAACAAGGTACTATTAAGTCTGCTATGGGCATTGGTGCTTTATTATTAGACGGTATCGGTGATACTTTACGTGTATCCTTAACAGGTGATCCCATACATGAAATTGAAGTAGGTCGAAGTATTTTGAGTAATTTAGGATTACGAAACTTTGGAGCTACAATGATTTCCTGTCCTACTTGCGGTCGATGCCAAGTGAACTTATTTGATATGGCAGGGATTGTAGAGGAACGTTTAGCATCCATTAAAGCACCTATTAAAGTAGCTGTTATGGGTTGTGTCGTAAATGGGCCTGGTGAGGCTCGTGAGGCTGATTTCGGCATTGCTGGTGGTAATGGACAAGGTATTGTCTTCCGTAAAGGGGAAGTTATCAAGACTGTGCCAGAAGCTGAATTAGTAGATACATTATTTAGAGAAATTGATCAATATTTAGAAAACTTAGATGAGGAGTCTTTATGTTAGCCACTAAATTATATGCACCTACATTGCGTGAAGTTCCATCTGACGCTGATGTAGTTAGCCAACAGCTTATGCTTCGCGCTGGTTTTATGCGCAAAACTGCAAATGGTTTATATAGCTTTTTACCATTAGGTTGGAGAAGTATCAAAAAAATCGAAGCTATTGTACGTGAAGAAATGGATCGTGCTAGTGCTCAAGAAATCATGATGCCTATTTTACAACCTGCTGAAATTTGGAAAGAATCTGGCCGTTGGAATGCATATGGCGCTGAAATGATGCGTATTAATGATCGTCATGATAATGAATTCTGTTTAGGACCAACTCATGAAGAGATGATTACTACACTTGTTAAAAATGAGATCAATTCATATCGTCAATTACCAGTAAATTTATATCAAATTCAAAGTAAATTCCGTGATGAACGTCGTCCGCGTTATGGTTTAATGCGCAGTCGCGAATTCATTATGAAAGATGCATACTCTTTTGATGTGGATGAAGCTGGTTTAGATGAATCTTATAAATCTATGTATGATGCATATACACGTATTTTCACGCGTTGTGGTCTTACATTCCGTCCGGTAGAAGCTGACAGCGGTGCTATCGGGGGTAGTGGCACACATGAGTTTATGGCAATCGCAGAAGCTGGTGAAGCTGATATTGTGTATTGCACAAAATGTGACTATGCTGCCAATATTGAAATTGGTAAACCTGGTATTATGAAACAGGAAGAAGAAGCACTTCAAGAGTTATCTGTTGTGGACACTCCAAATGCAAGTACTATTGAAGCTGTTGCAGAAATGCTTAATTTACCATTACATAAAACGATTAAAGCTGTAGTATTTTCTATTGATGGTAAAGTTGTGTTAGCTATTGTTCGCGGTGACCATGAAGTAAATGAAGTAGCAGTGCAACATGCTGTACTTGGTTCCGTAGAGCCTGAAATGGCTACACCAGAAGAATTGGAAAAAGTAGGTTTAACAGCTGGCTTTATTAGTCCTGTTGGGTTAAAACAAACAGAAGAGTTTGCTATTGTTGTGGATGAATCTGTTATGGAAACGTACAATGTTTGTGGTGGTGCAAACAAGAAAGATGCTCACTATATTAACATTAACCCTAAACGTGACTTTAATGTAGAAGATATTATTGTTGCACCAATTCGTTTAATAACAGATGACGATGTTTGTCCAACTTGTGGTGGTACATTAGAACATGCTAAAGGTATTGAAGTAGGTCAAGTATTTAAATTGGGTACAAAATACTCTGAAGCTTTACAAGCTACATTCTTAGATCAAAATGGTCGCCCTAATCCAATGATTATGGGGTGCTATGGTATTGGTGTATCTCGTACATTAGCTGCAGCTATTGAGCAGTACCACGATGAAAATGGTATCATTTGGCCACGTGCTATTGCTCCATTTGAAGCCGTTATTGTACCTATTAATGCAAAAGATGAAGCTTTGATGTCTACAAGTCAAACAATTTATACTGCATTACAAGATGCAGGTGTAGATGTGTTACTTGATGATCGTAAGGATCGAGCTGGTGTAAAATTCAAAGATGCTGATTTAATTGGCTATCCACTTCGAATTACAGTAAGTAAAAATACACTTGAAAATAATGAAGTAGAAATTCAAATCCGTAAGTCTGGTGAAGCGATTACATGTGCAATCGATTCTGTAGCGACTAAGGTTACTGAATTACTTCAAGATTTATAATTAAATTGCGATTCTAGTGAATACTCATTAGGGTCGCAATTTTTCTATCTCATCTTGAATAAATTAGCTAAATCAGTCATAATTAAAAGATAGGATAATTGTAATGGGAGGTGCTCTATGCTTGTTGATTTTCACATGCATTCTATCTATTCTGATGGAGTTAAAAGTCCAGAAGAATTATTACGTCATGCTTTAGATTGTAATCTATCTATGATGGCTTTAACTGATCATGACGAAATTGATGGCATAAAAGCATTGCGTGCCGCTCAAAAGCAATTAGATCCGGAAAAAACTATTAAAATTATTAATGGTTGTGAATTTAGTGCTGACTATAAAGATAAATCTATTCATATTCTGGGATATCGTTTTGATGAAACAAATCAAGAATTAAAAGACTTTATTCAATATTTTAAAGCAAAACGAGAAGAACGGATTGATGAGATTATCAAACGTTGTAATAATGCTGGGTATGTTATATCGAAAGATGACTTACTTAAAAAATTTCCTAAGACGCAAGCTTATGGGCGTCCACATATTGGACAGTTATTAATTGATGGTGGTTATGCTAAGGATATTAATGAGGTATTCAAAGGTATTCTTCGAAAAGATAGCCCATGCTATGTACCTAAGGTAAAGGTTGAGGTTCCGCATATTATTGATATTATTCATAAAGCTGGTGGCCTTGCCGTTATGGCCCATCCTAAACTAGTAACTAGTGATGAATATGTAGTAGAAATGTTAGCCTATGATTTTGATGGTATGGAGGTTTACCATACTAAACATAACGATGATGATGTGAAACGATATAAAGCATTAGCTAAAGAACATAACTTGTTTATTACAGGTGGTTCTGATTATCATGGTATTCCAGGTAAAGCACCAGATCAATTTGGCGATTACTTGGTATCCGCTGAAAATGTATCAGAATTTATTAGTTTGTTATAAATAATGAGGTTGACTATGGAAGTCGTTGCATTTGTAGGTAGTAGTGGCACTGGTAAAAGCCATCGTGCGCTCGTAGTTGCTCATGAAAATAATATTGAATGTATCATCGATGATGGCATTTTAATTCATGATAATAAGATTGTAGCTGGCTTTTCTGCAAAGAAAGAATCTAGCCGATTAAAAGCTGTTCGTCGTGCTATTTTCCAAGATGAAGTACAAGTAAAATCAGTGCGTGAACAATTAGATAAAATTAATCCTAATAAGCTTATGATTATTGGTACATCCGATAATATGGTAAAGAAAATTACGAAAGCATTAGGCTTGCAAGATCCAGATCGATATATTCGCATTGAAGATGTAGCTACACCTAAAGAAATTGAAAAAGCACAACATGCTCGTCTTAAAGAAGGTAAACATATTATTCCAGTTCCAACAATGGAATTGAAACCTCACTTTAGAGGGTATTTGATTGATCCAATTAAAACCATGTGGCGTCGACGTACATTGAAAAAACAAGATCAAGATACATTGGGGCAAATTGGTTCAGAAGGATTTGAACGTTCTGTGGTTCGTCCTGCTTTCAGTTATTATGGACGACTTACCTTCGATGATGATGTAATTATCAAATTGATTCGCAATGGCTTAAAAAAAGTTGTTGGTGTTGATGAATCAAGTGTTATTTCTTTCAAAAAGAGTGACAAAGGCCAAAATGGTTTAGTTGTAGATATGGCTGTTGTTATTGAACATGGTTATCCTGTTAAACCATTGATGCAACAGGTACAAAAGTCCGTTCGAAATGAAATTGAGTATATTACAGGCATGTCTATTGAACGTATGTCTATAAAAGTTAAGAATATTATAGAAACAAAACGTAAGATTGTTAAAGTATAGGAGTTAGAATGAAGTCTTATTATATTTACACCTATGGTTGTCAAATGAATAC
>DXZL01000006.1:0-11243 GCA_019419725.1 Veillonella sp.
GCTTGTGTCCTATGACAGGTCAACCAGACTTTGCCACAATCTATATTTCTTATGTACCAGATAAGAAAATGGTTGAGTCCAAGTCTTTGAAATTGTACCTATTTAGTTTCCGTAACCATGGGGATTTCCACGAAGATTGCATCAATATCATTATGAAAGACCTTATCAAGTTGATGGATCCTAAGTACATCGAGGTATGGGGCAAGTTTACGCCGCGCGGTGGTTTGTCCATCGACCCATACGCAAACTATGGCAAGCCTGGTACAGAGTGGGAAAAGACTGCAAAAGAGCGTCTTCATTTCCACGATATGCAGCCTGAGCGCGTAGCATACCGTTAATATGGCATACGAATATTTAACAATGGTCACATCGTTTATAATGTTTTTTATGATCGGTGTGATATTGTCTATTCACCCTGCATCCATAATCGTAGGGGAGCATACGAAGTTATCACATCTGAGTCGATGGACTCGGTGGAATGGGTATCTTATTTTTATATTGACCCTGTTTATTGTGGATGTACTCATAACAAATGGCCTATATGCTGTGTTTTATGATGTGTATGGCAATCTATCTGTTCTGCGTGAGCTGGCTATTGATCCGATGGCTATATTCTTTAGTGAAAGCTTCCAAATAGGCGTTGTTGTCGTCTTTGTTCTGGTATTGCTACAAGTGTTAGGTCTCGTCGATTTGGCTCATGGTGAAAGAAACTTATCGTTTCACTATGACCAACTGCATCAAGGTAAAGAACAACCTTCCTGGATGGAACAGTACATGGCCCATGAAACGGGCGGGTTGGGCTTAGCTATTGTAGGATTGATTTACATGATACGGATGACCATGAGAACCATGTGGCCTTATATTATATGCCTTATTTGGTTCAAGCTTATAGCGATGCTTGCTAATGTGCTACTTTCACCAGTCATCAATCGGCTAATGCATGTTGAAACGATGACATCAACGCATATCATACTAGACCCTTATGTAGCGATATATGTGATAGCAGGATACCTGTGGGGCTATGTAGCGCTACACTATGACATAGATAAGGCGTATAATGTAGCGAATAGTACCGTGATAGCCATCCTTCCACGACTTACCGTTATACTAGGGACAGTCATCTTTATTGGACTCGCGCTAGTTATTATTATGGTGCCTGTTACTTGGGGTATGGTGGTAGATACACTGACAAAATTATAAATAAACCTAGTTATTTCCTATATTTTTAGGGTTTTAAAAGCGGTTCTCATTCTCTTGACAATGCATAGATGCAGGTGATAGAGTATGATTGTATTTATGAGAATACACAAATGGTTATATCCAGTGTATAGAGAATAACAAGGTGAAATTCATATCGTCCTTGGGATGTTCCTGAGGACGATTTTTATCATCTATCACCAAAAGGAGAATCAGATGAGTATAGTCACAAATCAAACAACTGAACTGATTGGTAAAACTCCGGTATATCAATTACCAAATACCAATATTTATGTAAAACTTGAAAAATATAATGTAGGCGGTTCTGTGAAAGATCGCGCAGTACTTGGTATGTTGCAAGATGCTAAGGAAAAAGGACGCCTTCACGAGGATAGCATCATCGTAGAGGCTACAAGTGGCAATACAGGTATTGCTCTTGCCATGGTGGGCGCTATCTTACATATTAAAACTGTAATTATTATGCCTGAAAGCATGAGTAAAGAACGTCGTGAGCTTATTAAGGCCTATGGTGCGCAACTCATCTTAACGCCGAAAGAAACGGGTATGAGAGGTGCTCTTGAACGAGCTAATGAAATTTTAGACAAATATCCAAATGCTTTCACATTGGGCCAATTCGTAAACCCTGCAAACCCAGATATGCATTATCGTACAACTGGTGCCGAAATTGTAGAACAAGTGCCAAATGTAGATGTATTCATAGCTGGTATCGGTACTGGGGGCACTTTCACAGGCGTTGCAAAACGGTTGAAAGAACATAATCCTAACTTAAAGGCCATCGCCGTAGAGCCGACAGGTTCTCCAGCCATTACGGAAGGTAAGGGCGGCCCTCACAAAATTCAAGGCATTGGGGCAGGCTTTATTCCTGAAAACTTTGATCAAAGCTTGATGGACGGTGTACAAACTGTAAGCGATGAAGAGGCTTTTAGCGAAGTGCAAACCTTTATGCGTGAAAGCGGTGTTTCTATTGGTCTTTCCTCAGGGGCGGCTATCGTTGCGGCAAAGCGTATTGCTCGAGAAGAACCAAAGGCGAATATTGTGGTGATTGCGCCAGATGGGGTAGAAAAATATTTATCCCTCTTGGACTTCGCCAATAATGAATATGTAAAGTAACGGATTTCGCATAGATAAAGCATCTTATGTATAGGAATACATACCACATATGTTGTATACTATATATTATATATGAGTAGAGTTATTTGAGATGGAGTCGCTATGATACAAGGTTTACGCGAATTATGGGGCAAAATTCAATATAATATTAAGCGCGTAATGGATTCTGACCCGGCAGCAACAAATGTGTGGATGGTTATTTGGACATACCCGCATATTACAGCCTTGTTCTGGCATTTCTTTGCGCATCGCCTTTATAAGGCGGGCTGGCCAACCTTGGCCCGTCGCGTAGCGCTTCACTCCCGTCACGTAACCGGCATTGAGATCCATCCAGGTGCTACCATCGGTCGTGGTTTATTTATCGACCATGGCATGGGTGTCGTTATCGGTGAAACGGCAATCGTAGGGGATAATGTGACCTTGTTCCACCAAGTGACGTTAGGTGGCATGTCCTCTAAAAAGGTAAAACGCCATCCGACCATCGAAGACGAAGTGCTCATCGGTACAGGTACGAAAATCTTAGGTGATATTACTATTGGGGCACGCACTAAAATTGGTTGTAACCTCGTTATCAAACACGATATCCCTAAAGATATGGTTATCTTTGAAACAGATCCAGAAAATATGTATGTCCGTAAACCTCGTCGTACTAATAATGGCCAGGCAGAGGAAAAGAAAATTCCTGATGATTACATAGAATACTATATTTAATATAGTGTAATAAAACCGCATATAATATAGAAGGATAGAACCTCTAACTATTAGTTGAACTAGTAGTTAGAGGTTTTTTTATAAAAATATTCAAAAAAATCGATTTAATGTATTGACAAGGAAAATCATTATTGGTAAAATAAATCATGTAATCAATACTGATTACAAATTAGATAAACGAATTGATGGCATAGAAGCCGACTGGGTTTATTCTGCTTTTTGAATAAACTATATTTGAGAATTAAAAGAAAAAGGAGAATTACTATGAAAAACTTACAACAAGTAAACCAATATTTAGCAGATCTTTCCGTATGGAACGTAAAATTACATAACCTACATTTCAACGTAACAGGTCCACAATTCAAATCCATTCACGAATATTTGGAATCCATCTATGATGAAGCGTTTGAATACTTCGATGCAGTAGCAGAACACGTGAAAATGCAAGGTCAATTCCCATTGGTTAATTCTGCAGAATACGCTAAATTGACTAAAATTGAAGAATTGGGTCAAGAAGATATCCCTCAAGCGAAAGTAATTGAAATTCTTCTTAAAGACTTCAAATACATGAATGATCAAGCTGTAGCAATCCGTGCAGCTGCTGATGAAGAAGGTGACTTCTTGCTCGTAAGCATGATGGAAGATCACGTTGCATACTATGTAAAACAAATCTGGTTCATCGAATCCATGTTGAAATAATACGATTGACAATGCCTTATTGGGTATGATATGATTACCCAGTAAAGCATGGAGGATTACTCAAGAGGCTGAAGAGGACGGTTTGCTAAATCGTTAGGGCGGGTTACCGTCGCTAGGGTTCGAATCCCTAATCCTCCGCCATGCTGAGACCTCACATCACGCGATGTGAGGTCTTTTTGTTTATTGTGGTATTTACTGGGGATGGACCTAAAGGTGTAAGGGTTCAAGTGAGCTTGAGGTCTTGTAAATATTGATTTATACAGGTGTGTAAGGTTATAGAGTTGACGTATGATAAGGGGTTTCATATAATAGATTGTATAAAATGTAATTTCAAGGAGACTCTTATGAATACAAAATATACATGTCACATACATTTACTTCGTCGCGCTGTTGGCATCGGTGCATTATGTCTCGTTGCCTCTGTTGGTTTCGCGCATGCTGAAAGCATTTCTATTCCAAGCGCACGTCCCATGGTAGATGGGGTGAGTGCTGATGTAGAAACTGTTAGTAGCTCTAGCAAAGCACAACATCACGTGAGTGTAGGTGTGATTACGCCAAATGATTGGACGTATACAGCATTACAAACACTAGTTAAGCATGGTGCAATTACAGATACACATGGTTTTGTCTTTGATGGCAATACAAGCTATACAAAGGATGAACTCATGCCTCTTATCGACGAAGTCGTAACAAAACGGGAGCAAATGAACGATAACGATCGCCAATATGCATTGCGTATTTACCAAGAAAATATGCGTGATGTGATGGATTATCGTATTGCTCGCGATAAGAAGGTTACGCAAGAGCGCCGTCAAAAATTAGACGAAAAACGTGCTGAAAAGGCTAAGAAATCTGGTAAAACATACCAAGTATCTAAAGCTCAACAAGAGGCTTTAGATACAGCTACTGACGAAGTGGCAAAACCAGAAGAGTGCGCGTTAACTGACGAACAAATCAAGGAAAAAATGAAGAAGTTCAAAATTGATGACTCTCGCGTTAAAGTAAATAATAATGTGCGCATCCGTTATACCGGTGGTAAGGATACAAAATCTAAGACCGATGCTCGTATGCAAACGGAGATGACTTTCACTCTATAACCCTATTTAAGGAGTTATAATGATTGATTTTTTAAAGAAACAGTTATTTACCGTCCACCAAAACGGTAAGCAGCAGGTGAGCGAGGTCTTTAAATATATAGGGCCTGGCATCATCGTCACAGTTGGGTTCATCGACCCTGGCAACTGGGCGGCCAATCTCGCTGCTGGTGCTAGTTATGGTTATGAACTATTGTGGGTAGTTACGCTATCTACGATTATGCTTATTTTATTGCAACATAACGTGGCCCATTTAGGCATTGTACGAGGCCAATGTTTATCCGAATGTGCTTATGAATTCTTGCCGCGTTACGTGTCTAGATTCGTATTGAGTACGGCGGGCATTGCAGCGGCGGCGACGGCACTAGCCGAGTTTATCGGTGCAGCCATCGCATTGAAAATGCTTTTTGGGATTCCTCTTTTGATAGGCAGTGTTTTGACGGCTGTAATCTGTACCATTATGCTTATTACCAATTCTTATCGGAAGCTAGAGCGTATCATTGCAGGCTTTGTATCCCTTATTGCGTTGGCGTACCTCGTAGAGGTCAATATGGTCAATGTAGATTGGGCGGCAGCTGGTATTGGTTGGGTAGACCCTAAGGTTCCTAATGGATCGATGCTCGTTATTTTGAGTATCTTAGGGGCTGTTATTATGCCTCATAATTTGTTCTTGCACTCAGAAATCATCCAAAGTCGCCAGTTCAACACGAAAGATCCTTCTGTAATGAAGCGCCAATTGCGTTATGAATTTCTAGACACTCTATTATCTATGGGGATTGGATGGATGATTAACTCCGCCATGATTTTATTGGCGGCGGCCGTGTTCTTTGCTCATGGCATTGAAGTAACAGAGCTTGAACAAGCTGAGGAACTGTTGCGACCTCTCATTGGACCTGCAGCAGGTACAATCTTTGCTATCGCATTGCTCTTTGCGGGCTTTGCATCATCTGCTACGGCAGGTATGGCAGGGGCGAGTATCTTTGCTGGTATGTTTGGTGAGTCTTACGATATGAAAGACTTCCATACAAGATTGGGCTTGGCATTAACCTATATTCCAGCATTGCTTTTGATTGTATTTGTTACCGATTCATTCCAAGCATTGTTGATTTCCCAAATGTTCTTGAGCTTGCAACTGCCTATTACTATTTTCTTGCAGCTATATATGACTAGTAGCCGCAAGGTGATGGGGCAATATGCGAACCATACATATACAAATGTACTATTATGGGGCATTGGCATTGTAGTAACCGCTATGAACATCTACCTACTCTATGTAGGCGCATAACATATAAACTAATCATTTAAAGCTAATAATGATAGAGAAAAAGACCGCGTTGGCGGTCTTTTTTTCTTAGTAGGTTATGTATATTGATTATGTAAAAAGCGTATCCAAGAATACCCATGTGGGCTATAAAATATGTTACAATTAAAGATAGTATAAATCTGTAGGGAGAATTCCCTCACCAGTGTAATAGATAGAAATTAGGAGGACCTAATGGCAGACGAAGTAAAAGTACAAGATGCAATGCAATCTGATTTCAGTGTTGTTGTAAACGACATTGCAGAGGAATTATTAACGCGCCTAAATATGGATGAGGATGGTTCTGTTATCGACATGTTCCAAACAGGTTCTTTTGATCCTTGGCAATTATTCGTATTCTTTGGTGCTTTAGAAAAAGCGCTCGTTGATTTTAGAACAGATAAACGCAAAAAAACAGTTATCGTTCATGCCCAACCTGAGGCCCTTATCGGTATTGGCCGCGTAGTGACACCTGTATCCACTATGCTGGAGCATGTGTTGATGTCTCGTTTGAACGACATGAGCGAAGGTCGTTTGGAAACAGGTATGCTTACCGTATCTGCTGGAAGCATCGACTACGAAGGTGTTAATCTAAAAGGCCGTCACGTTGTGATCGTATGCGACCTTGTAGATGAAGACTCCGATTATCTCAAAGAATGCATTAATTTATGTAAAGAGATGAAAGCAAGTCACGTAGTGGCTGTACCTCTCATGTTGTGGAATCCTGAGTTGATTGACAATTTGACAGAGGAAACTATCAAGGCGGAGTTATCCCATGAAAATCGTCCTCTCTCCTAGTAAGACTAAAACGATTACTCCTGCTGCTACCAATGATGGGGCAGTACATACTGCAGTCTTAGACGGTCAATTTCAACCGCACATCACACAAGACATTGTAAAACATGTGCAATCTCTCGATGTGGCCGCCCTTGGCAAGGCTTTAAAATTAAAGGATGATAAGGCGCAGGCGCTCTTTGAATTCTATCAAGATTTTGAGTCCCATCCTGTTGGGCTTGCTTGTGAAAGCTACGATGGTATTGCCTTCAAATATTTAGACTGGCAGAACTTGTCCGATGAGGCTAAGGCCTTTGGTGAAAGCCACCTCGTTGTGATGTCTGCCCTATACGGCGTTGTAGAGCCTACGATGGGCGTTAGAGACTATCGATTAGATATGGTTGATAAGGTAGGCATTAATTTATACGATACGTGGCGCGAAACGGTGGACGCATACTTTCACAAGGAAGATTGGATCCTAAATCTAGCGTCTAAAGAATATGCAAAAATGGTGAACCATCCGAAGGTGGTAACCGTTGAGTTTTGGGAATTACGAGGCGATGCGTTTAAACAGATGAGTACGTCCTCGAAAATGAGTCGCGGTGTGATGGCTCACGAATGTTTAACAGCGCAAGTGCAACATGTGCGGGATTTGCCGCGCGAAGTGAATGGGTTTACCTGTGTCACTGACATAGATTCCATTACTATACCAAGCGAATCGATGACGGTTCGTTATGAAAGGAAGTGATTGTTTGCAAGTGCAAGACATTCTCGGAAAAGACCTCGTCGGCGATGAATGGCTGACCGAGGAAGAATTGCGATTTCTCATGTCTGTAACTGATGAAGACGAGTTGCAGTTAATATATAAAAAGGCTTACGAAGTGAAGGCGAAATATGTAAAGCCTGTAGCGTATTATCGTGGCCTCATCGAGTTCTCGAACCGATGCATCAAAAACTGTAATTACTGCGGTATCCGTCGTGAAAATGACAAGACGGAACGCTTTGATATGAACCGTGAAGACATCATCAAGATGGCCCAGTGGGCGTATGACCATGAATATGGTTCTATTACGTTACAATCTGGTGAACGCAGTGATGATATATTCGTTGATTATGTGGTAGATCTTATTCGCGATATTAAAGCCATTGGCGATGGTTCCCTCGGCATTACGATGTGCGTAGGGGAACAAAGCGAAGAGGCGTACCGCCGCATGCGTGAAGCCGGTGCTAGTCGTTATTTATTGCGCATTGAAACAACAAATAAAGAACTGTATCATAAAATTCATCCTCAAGATGAATTGCACTCCTTTGAAACGCGCGTTGAATGCTTACGTCGTTTGCGCCGCGTAGGCTTCCAAGTAGGTACAGGTGTCATGATTGGTTTGCCTGGTCAAACTGAGGAAGATTTAGTGAACGATATCTTGTTCTATCGCGATATGGATATCGACATGATTGGTATGGGACCATATGTGGTTCATCACGATACGCCGCTAGGCCAAGAGGCTTTAGCGATGGGAATTGATGACGAAGCTGGTAAATTGCGCCGTATTCAATTGGGTCTCAAGATGATTGCGTTAACACGTTTATTCTTAAAAGACGTAAATATTGCGGCTACAACAGCATTACAAGCTTTGGATAAACTTGGCCGTGAAAAAGGCCTTGCTGCAGGTGCCAATATTTTGATGCCTATCATTACCATTCCGGAACACCGTGCAAAATATTTGCTGTACGATAATAAACCTTGCGTAGATGATAATGCAGACAAATGTAAAGACTGCTTAACGCGTCGCGTAATGTCCATCGGCGATACCGTAGGCTGGAAACAAAATGGAGACTCTAAGCACTACGGAAAACGTACGGGAGAATTTTAGTTTTCTATGTGTATCTAACCCAGATATCATATTATATATTAGAGGTGTATTATGGAGACGAAATGGTATTCTGATTTTTGGCGGTTGTTTGCGAGTCCTTTTAAAGGTGGTATTGATCAGGTTGTTCAATCCGGTACATTGAACAAAGGCTTTTGGGGCACTGTATTCTTATGGGCTATTCCATATATTATATTAGCTTTATTTGGGACTATGTTGATTCCATTTCTCCCTCATAATGAATTTACTGGTTTAACCTATTTAATCGGTATCGGTGCAAGTTTTATATTCATCTTTGCATGGCTCATCAGTATCGGTTGGTCCTTTGTAATGGTTGCCATTGGTTCTTATGTATATAACTGGGTCATCACTAAGATGGGTGGTACAGACAATGTACAAGCCATTATGAAAGTTAGCTGGTATCTACAAGGGTATGAAGTACTATTATTTAGTATTGGTTATATGATAGTCTTGATCTTAATGGAGCTATTAGGTCTTGTATTCGATAGTAGTGCTATTGCTGGTTTCGTATATTTTGTAGGAACTGTGGCATTAATTATTATTTCTATCTGGGTATCCTTAGAACTTATGGCAAGACAAGTCATGCTTACTAAGATGAAAGTTTTCATTGCCTGTATCATAACGTCCATTATCTTTGTTCTTATCTGGGCAATCTTCATGGCACTTCTTGGTGGCTGTGCCTCTTTAGTGGGTAGATAATACTGATATATAAATTAATATTAATAAAGAGTCCTCTTTTTTTGATAAATTTTTTCGGAAAAAGAGGACTTTTCTATTTGGGTGTCGAAATGTATTAGCAAAAGCCGTAATTTGCCAGTAAGGAGGCGATTCCAATGAAAGAGTACAGTAGTGATAAAATTAGAAACGTTGCTGTTGTTTCCCACGATGGTGCAGGTAAAACAGCTCTTGTTGAATCCTTGTTGTTAACCTCTGGTGCGGTTGATTTCGTAGGTAAAGGCCAAGACAATAAACATATTATGGACTTTGAACCTGAAGAAATTAAACGTAACGTAACAATCCAATTGGGCATGGCTCCATGTGAATGGCATGACCATAAGGTTAACTTCGTAGATACTCCAGGCTATAACGAATTCCATGGCGAAGTTCGTGCCGCTTTGCGTGCGTGCGATGGTATGTTGATGGTACTATCCGCCACATCTGGTGTAGAAACTGACACAGTTCGCGCATGGGATTATGCAGTTGAATTACAAATGCCACGCATGGCATTTATCAATAAAATGGATGTGGATGGTGCCGATTTCTTCGGTACTATTGAAAGAATGCGGGAATTATTTGGCAAAGGCATTATGCCATTGCAGATTCCTATCGGTGAAGGCGCCAACTTTGAAGGCGTCGTAGACGTAGCAAAAATGACTGCGTTTACTTACAAGGACGGCCAACCAACAGAGATTGCTGTACCAGCTCACCTTATCGAAAAGGCTCAAGAAATTCGGGAAATGACCGTAGAAGCCGCGGCTGAAGGTAGCGATGAATTGTTGGAAAAATATTTAGAAGGCGAAGAATTATCCTTAGAGGAAATTCGCCAAGGCTTGCGTGAAGGGATGATTAGTGGCCGTGTGTGCCCAATCATGTGTGGCAGTGCCACATCTCGTATTGGCCTAGATCAAGTATTGGATCGTATGATTCGTTACATGCCGGATGCAACTAAAAAAGTGATGACCGCAACTGATGCGGAAACCGGCGAACAATGTGTAGTACATGTAGATAAACCGTTAACTGCATTCGTATTTAAAACATTGTTAGACCCATTCGCAGGCAAACAAAGCTTTGTACGTATCTTCTCTGGTGAACTGAAAGAAGGGGATCGCCTCTTTGATGTGAACCAAGGTGTAGAAGAAAAATGGGGCAAGATGGTTACCCTTATTGGGAAGCAACAAATCCCTGTATCTGCCGCTAAAGCTGGCGATATCGTAGTGATACCGAAATTAGCTAATGCTAAAACAGGCGATACATTAACTGCTCCTGACTTTAAAGTAACATACGATGCTATCCGATTCCCTCAACCTCTATACACAGTGGCATTAGAACCTGTGAAAAAAGGTGAGGAGGAAAAATTAGCTGGTGCTGTTCTAAAAGTAGCAGAAGAAGATCCTACTTGCGTAGTAGTGAAAAATGCTGAGGCCCGTCAACTACAAATCGATTGTATGGGCGAGGTTCATCTCGAGCATATCCTCAACAAAATGGATCGTAAATATGGCGTACAAGCTAAACTTGTGACTCCATATATTCCATACCGCGAAACAATTAAAGGCTCCGCTGAAACCGAGTCTAAATATAAGAAACAAAGTGGCGGTCATGGCCAATATGGTCACGTTAAGATTCAAGTGGACCCATTATACGATGGAAGCGAATTTGCATTCGTAGACAAAATCTTTGGTGGTGCTGTACCTAAACAATACATACCAGCAGTGGAAAAGGGTGCCAAAG
>DXZL01000006.1:11343-26838 GCA_019419725.1 Veillonella sp.
TTTGGTGGTGCTGTACCTAAACAATACATACCAGCAGTGGAAAAGGGTGCCAAAGAAACCCTAGATAAAGGCTTAATTGCAGGATATCCTATGATTGGCGTGCAAGTGACACTCTTGGATGGATCTTACCACAGCGTAGACTCCTCAGAGTTAGCATTCAAAGTAGCTACGTCACAGGCTATCAAGGATGTAATTCCTAAGGCGAAACCAGTCCTATTAGAACCAATCTATGAAGTTAACGTGTTTGCACCAGATGCTTTCATGGGCGACATCATGGGTGATTTGAATAGCCGTCGAGGTCGTGTATTAGGCATGGAACAAAGTGAAAGAACAGGTATTTCTGTTGTTAAAGCACAAGTACCATTGGCTGAAATGGCCGACTATGTAACTGCATTGCGCTCTATCACTCAAGGACAAGGCGTATTTAACCGTCAGTTCTATACTTATGAAGAGGTTCCACATAAGCAAGCGGAAGAAATTATCGCTGCTCGTAAGACTCAAGAATAAAGTAAGACCATGTCCACGTACTGTATCAAATACAGTTAGAATCACTACAACTGAATAGATAATTGCATATCGTAACAACTTAATAGCATAACAATTGACGTAAGTCATAAATTTGAATAGTATTTTACACGAGCCCTCCATATATGTAGCGTATGGAGGGCTTTTACTAGTCCTTTATGTATATATGTGCTAACATTAAGATAATATAATTCTTTATGTATCGGGTGTTATTTTCATATATCGGGAAAGGATCGTATATGTTTTTTTCTAGCATTACTGCAGATTATACAAAAATGGGCTATCCTAAAGCTATCGTACGAGCTTTGGATTTCCTAAAAAATACAGATTTGAAAGCATTGCCAGGCGGCCGTCATGCTATTGAAGGGGACATGATGTACGCCAATGTAGACGATGTAGAAACAAAATTTTTTGAAACTACAAAACCTGAGTCTCACCGCAATTATGTAGATATTCAATTCATGGTATGTGGCGAAGAAAATATGGGCTTTTTTGTAGATAAAGGCCTCGTAAAGCCTGTGGAGTCTCATCCAGATCGTGATTGTTATTTCTACCCAAACGAAGCTGTCGATGAAGGACAAATCCATTGCCCAGAAGGGTACTATACAGTATTCTTCCCATCTGATATCCATAGACCACTATTAGCTGTTAATGATAAGCCTATTAAAATCCGCAAGGTTGTTGTAAAAGTGCATGTGGATCTCTTAGGCGAGTAATCCTATGAAGCGATATGAAATTATAGGTGTCTTACTAACCCTATTAGGTGCTGTTTTATGGGGCGTATCAGGTGCTTCAGTACAGTTCTTAAGTAACTTTAGGGATATGAACTTGGAATGGCTAGTCACCATGCGATTAATTACAGCAGGTCTGTTGACTGTTATCTATGCATGGTTTAAATATGGTAATTCTATCTTCCATGTCTTTCGTAGTTTAAAAGATACAGCAGGCCTTATCGTTTTTGGCGTATTTGGCATGGCTTTATGCCAATATACATACTTTAAATCTATTGCTTTAGCAGGGGCCGGTATTGCGACGGTACTCCAATACTTGGCGCCATCAATGATTATTATTTATATGCTAGCTCGTTATGGTAAAAGGCCCTCTAAAGGGGAAATTATCTCCGTTATACTGGCCTTGGTAGGTACGATTTGTTTGATGGGGAATGATGGCTTTTCTATGGAGCGATTCCCACTAGCAGTGCTCGTATGGGGACTCCTATCTGCTGTAGGGGTCGCTGTATATAGTGTTTCTCCTGTAGATTTATTATATAAATATGGAACCTTGCCGATTGTAGGATTTGGTATGCTTCTCAGTGGTATTGTTGCTGCTATTTTATTTCATCAGCCAAATTCGTATGCTATGTGGGATGTATGGACTGTGGTGGGTTGTTTTAATGTAGTATTTCTCGGTACGATTGTATCATTTAATGCGTATCTTGAAGGGGTTAAACGCATTGGCGCCGTTCCAGGATCCATTTTGTCATCTATTGAACCGATTTCAGCAGCTTTCTTTGGATGGGCTTTGTTAGACAACCAATTTAGTGCATTAGGGCTAATTGGCATGGCTATGATCATTGCTACTGTTATTATAATTGCTCTAGAAAAACGTACATAGTTTGAGGTCTCTTTGCTGGATATTGCATTTAGAGGCCTCTTTGTTTTGATTGTACATAATGTGAAAGTAGTTGTTAGAGGAGGTTGCATGGAGGAAAAACAATGGAAAGGTATGGGCCTTGCCATTTTAGGGGCCCTGTTTTGGGGGCTTTCAGGCACATCTGTACAATTCCTTGAAAATACAAAGCATATCAATGTGGAGTGGCTACTAGAAGCGCGTTTGCTCATAGCAGGTATATTGACGATAGGCCTTGCCTATATAAGGGATGGTAAGTGTATTTTCTCTATCTTTAAAGAACCAAAGGATATAGGGAAATTATTAGTATTTGGTATTTTAGGTATTGCTTTAGCTCAGTACTCATACTTCAAGGCTATTGCTATTTCAGGAGTCGGCATTGCTACAGTCCTTCAATATGTTGCGCCTACGCTAATCATTATCTATTTATTTTTGAGATACTTTAAAAAGCCATCTGTACCAGAGCTTTTCTGTATTGTATTAGCCTTGGTGGGAACACTCTGTATCGTCATGCAAGAAGGGCTAGATATTTCGAACTTTAATGTGCTTGCTTTATTCTGGGGGCTTGTATCGGCATCCAGTATCTGTGTATATACATTGCAACCTATTGAACTATTAAAGAAATATGGCACCACATCCATTGTGGGCTTTGCCATGTTTATTTGTGGTATTTTATCCTTAGCTATGTTTCAACAAGTAGAATCGGAAGCCCTCTGGGATGGCATGACCTTGTTAGGATTATTCGCCATCATCATACTTGGTACGGTCGTATCCTTTAATGCTTATATGGAAGGGGTTAGACTCATTGGTGCTGTACAAGGCTCTATACTTTCATCATTAGAACCAATCTCAGCAGCAATCTTTGGATGGGTATTGCTAGGGAATCATTTTACGCTGGTCGGTATTTTTGGCATGATTTCTATCATTGCTACTGTGTTTATTATTGCTTGGGATCGTCAACGACAAATTAAACGAGAAGTACTAAAAAAATTAAATAAAGAGGAAATTGTGTGATCTGCGTGTGTATGTTTTTTATTTCTAAAAATATCAATATAAGTTATAATAAATACAAGAATTATTATTGATGGATATAGAAATTTATAATTCTGTATACATAATCTTATTGGTTGACTATCTAATTAGCTATTTGTGGAGCTCTTCATATAGTTGAAGTATAGGTATCTATTGTATTTTAGGAGGTAAGTATGTCTGTAAAAGATTTCGTACAACAACGCCGCGATGATTTTATCGCTTTACGTCGTGATTTTCATATGTATCCGGAGCCAGCTTGGCTCGAATATCGTTCTGCTGCCAAAGTTGCTGAAAAGCTAATTGCCTTGGGTTATGATGTGGCACTCGGTGCAGATGTACTCGATTTAGATTCTCGTATGGGGTTGCCTAGCGAAGATGTTATGAAAGCAGCAATGGCTCGTGCTATGGATGAAGGTGCTGATCCTGAACTAGTAGAGAAGATGGGCTATGGTAAAACAGCTATTGTAGCAACTATGAAGTTCAGTGCTGATGGTCCTGTAGTAGCATTCCGTGCAGATATGGATTCCAATGATGTAATCGAATCTAAAGCATCTAACCATATTCCTGCTAAGGCTGGTTTCCGTTCCCGCCATGAGAAGGCTATGCATGCTTGTGGTCATGATACACATATGACAATGGGCCTTGGCCTTGCTGAATATATTGCTACACATAAGGATGGCTTGAAGGGTACTATTAAACTTATCTTCCAACCAGCAGAGGAAGGCGTGCGTGGTGCTAAAGCGATGGTAGAGGCTGGTGTAGTAGATGATGTCGACTTGATGTTCGGCATGCATATCGGATTTAATGAACAGTTATCTAATTGCTTTGCTTGTAGTGATCATGGATTTTTAGCGACTACAAAACTTGATGCTGTATTCCATGGCTATTCTTCCCATGCAGGTGGTTCTCCAGAAAAGGCTCAAAATGCCATGCTTGCAGGCTGTACAGCTGTTATTAACTTACAAGCCATTGCTCGCCATAGTGGGGGTGCATCTCGCATGAATGTAGGTGTTTTTGAAAGTGGTACAGGTCGCAATGTTACTCCTGATGTAGCAACACTTAAATTAGAAACTCGTGGTGCTACTACAGAGATCAATGATTATATGATTGAACGCACCAAAACTATTATTAAAGGTGCTGCAGAAATGCATGATTGTACCTTTGAAATTACAAAACAAGGTGAAACTCCTGCAGGCCGTATTAGCGATGATTTAGCTCGCGAAGTACAATCTATCATTGAACCATTGGGTATCTTTAAAGATGTACCATTTGATTATAGCGGTGGCGGTAGTGAAGACTGTGCGTATTTCTTAAATCGTGTTATTGATCGTGGTGGTCGAGCAACCTATATGGTATTGGGCTCAGCTATTAAAGCACCTCATCACAATCCATTATTCGATATTGATGAAGAAGACATGCTAAATGGCATTATTGCGTTAGGTACAATTGCTACTCACTATTTAAAATAGGACATATTGATTGAGATATTGTGATGCATACATCTAAACTATAGGTACATAACTATATAGATGTATGCATCGAAATATGTATAGTGTGCTATATATTAGATGTAATATGAGTATTAGATTGTGAGGTGTTATATGGTTCAACGAGATCGATTAGCTAAGGACTTTGATTCTATGGCACAGTTGACTGCACCTGGTGAAGGGATAAATCGTCTGGCTTTTACAGATACAGACTGGAAAGGGCGCCAATATATTATTGATTGTATGACTGATGCGGGTCTAACTGTAGAGATAGACGATTTTGGAAATGTGCTAGGCTATAAGGTAGGTAAGAATCCTGATTTACCGGTTGTCATGGTTGGTTCTCATACGGACAGCGTACCTAATGGGGGCAATTATGATGGTGTTGTGGGTGTATTATCTGCTATCGAAGCGGTTCGCAGTATGACTGATGATGGTTTTGAACATGACCATACTATTGCAGTAGTAGACTTTATGTGTGAAGAGTCTAGCCGCTTTGGAGCAGCCACATTGGGTAGTAAAGCTATGCGCGGTGAATTGACATTGCAAGATTTACATCGTTTAGTAGATAAACAAGGCATTTCTTTGTATGAGGTATTAAAAGAGCGTAATTTAAATCCAGATGCTATTGAATATATGGAATATAAGAGACCTGTAAAGTCTTTCACAGAAATTCATATTGAACAAGGTAAAGTGTTAGAGCACGAAGCTAAACCCATCGGCATTGTAACAGGGATTGCTGCACCAGAGCGGTTCTATGTAACCATTCGCGGTAATGCGGATCATAGTGGGGCCACACCAATGAACTTGCGTCATGATGCGTTATGTGGGGCTTCAAAAATCATCCTCGGTATTGAGGAGATTGCATCCATGCAAGAAGAGCCTCCAGTAGTGGGCACAGTCGGGGTAGTAGAGGTTGTGCCAGGAGCGATGAACGTTATTCCTGGGGCAGTAAAACTCGGTGTAGATATTCGCAGTATTTCTAAGGTGGCCCGAGATTCTGTAGTTACCCTCATTAAGGAATTTATTGATGTTATTGCAGAGAAACGAGGTTTATCTTATACGATTGAACCTATTGCACAAGATCATCCGGTGGTGATGCATCCTGTGATGATTCGCGAAATTGAAGAGGCTGTTAAGTCTCTAGGCGTAGACTATATGACCATGCCAAGCGGTGCTGGTCATGATGCTATGCATTGGGCGGATGTAGTTCCTACAGGGATGATTTTTATTCCATGCCGCGAAGGTATCAGCCATAATCCGGCTGAATTTGCAGATATGGATGACATCGTTACGGGAGCTAAGATATTAGACACGGTGCTAAGAAAGCTTAGCTTAGAAAGTACTAAACTTAACTAGATTGAGTGCAGTGGAATATTTGATGTAGATATAATTTAGTTAGAAATGTGTTAACTAGCTAAGATATCATATTTTACGTGGTTAGAAGGGTGTATTCCGCAATAGAATGGCAGAGAATACTCGCTATTGGTAGGGAATACACGGATTGGAGAGATTATGGTTATTGCTGGTATTGTTATCGTAGTGGCGACGTTTATTGCCATTATTAAGCAGTTTGAAACACGGCTTGTGTTGTTATTATCGGGCTTGTTAATGTGCTTTATTGGTGGGCAGATTGGTGCTGGTACGACAGCCTTTGTAAAAGAACTTACAAATCCAGGCCTTGTACCAACTATTTGTACAGTGCTTGGTTTTAGTTATGTTATGGAGTATACAAAATGTACAGAGCACATGGTATATTTCATCTCTGCAGGCCTTAAAAAAATGACTAAAATCATCATCCCTGGTGCTGTTATTATTACGTTCTTGATTAACATTGCGTTACCTACAGCGGCAGGCTGTGCAGCGGCAGTAGGTGCTCTATTAATTCCTGCACTTATTCGCTCCGGTGTACATCCAGCGATGGCAGGCTCTGCTATTTTCCTAGGTACATGGGGCAGTGCATTGAGCCCAGGTCTTATGTTTAACCCTCAAGTAGCACAATTAGCAGGTGAAGACGTAATGACCGTTATTGCGAGCTTCTCTATGCAAGCTATTATTGGTATTGTCGTAGCAGCTATCTTGCTCAATATCGTAGCTATCGTTAAGAAGGAACATACTGGCTATGTATTAAAAGATGCTAATGAAGAAGAAGGCAAAGAATTTAAAGTAAACTATCTCTATGCTATTATTCCGATTATTCCTCTAGTGTTACTTGTACTCGGTAGTAAACAAGTAGCGGTGATTCCTGAAATTTCTGTTCCTGTATCTATGCTCATTGGTACAGCTATCGGTATTATTGCCGTACGTCCGAATGTAACGGAAGCAGTTAAGAAATTCTTCCGCGGTACTGGCGATGGCATGTGTGATGTAGTAGGTCTTATGGCTGCTGCTGCAGCCTTTACAGCTGGTATGCAGTACATTGGACTTACAAGTGCACTCATTGATGGTATGAAGAACTCTCAACAAATCGCTCAAATCGGTGCTGCCTTTGGTCCATTCTTATTGGCAGTTATCTCTGGTTCTGGTAATGCGGCAGCCCTTGCGTTTAACGGTGCTGTTACACCGCATGCGGCAGACTTTGGCTATGGAATTATGCAACTCGGCTCCATGGCCCAATTAGGTGCTGGCATCGGTCGTAGTATGAGTCCAGTAGCAGGTGCAGGGATTATCATTGCTGGCCTTGCAGGTATTAACCCTATGGAAATGGCAAAACGCAATGCTGTACCATGTATCATTGCTACCGTAGTGATTATGCTCTTGTTACTATGATTAGATTAAAATGTAGCTGTAAAACTATAAGGTTTTAACTCACCGGTGTTTTAAAGAATTTAAACTTTAAAACACATAATAAAAGAACCCTATTATGATCGTGAACTGCACCCCAAAAATTGGACACAATTTTTGGAGGTGCGTTCATCGCAATATCATGATAGGGTTCTTTTTATATATCTTTATATTATTTAAGTTTGAAGCCAATCCAGAGAGCGGAAATAATAAATAAGCCACCGCTAACCCAGAATAGGGTAGTAAAGCCAAGCCATGCCATAAGGCTAGCACCACCAACAGATCCTAAGAAATAACCAAAAAACAAACAAGACTGATTGTAGGAGAATACTTGACCTGTAAATTCACGAGGTGTTTTTGAAGAGAGGTACGTGTTTAAGGCAGGCAACATGCCACCTAAACCAAAACCTTGTAGGAACCTGATGATTGCCAGTTGATATACATCAGAAACATAGGCTTGAGGGATATTTAGAATCCCTACATAAATAAGAGATACTACTAATACTTTGCGTGGTCCAATCTTGTCGACTAATTTACCTAGTGGAGAACTACTCATAAGTTGAGCAATACCCATAGCAGAGAATACAGCGCCTGCAATAAATGCAAGGTTTTCTGTGTCGCTAGGAACGATTCCCTTAATATATACAGAGATAACAGGTTGTAAGGACATAATGCATATTGCATAGATAAAGGACGCTACACATAATGCGACAATACTATTAAATTCCGGTATTTGCTCTTTCAACTTACGGATAGAAAGTTTTTCAGGATTCGGTTGTGGTACATAATTTTCATGAATGAATATAGTAGCCAGCACACCAGCTAAACCCATGAGTGCACCGACGATGATGAAGTCATTGCGAATGCCTACTGTATCAGCAATATATCCACCCAATAAAGGTCCTATTAGTGAACCAGCAAGATTAGCAGATGCTAATAATCCTAAGGCCCAACCAGTTCGCTCAATAGGTGATTCTGAAGCTATTAATGTAATTGATGCCGAGTAAAAGCCACTTACTAGACCTTGAACGAGCCGGATTAAAACAACCCCTTCGGGTGTAGTTTGAAAAGCAATTAATATATTGCATAATGCCATGCCAAAGCTAGATCGTATTAATGTAATTTTACGACCTTTTTTGTCCGCCACACGTCCCCAAAATGGAGCAGCCAAGCAAACGATAATATAGGTGGCACCTGTAGCTAACCCAGACCATAAGGACATAGCTTCTGGTGTTTGAACGCCTAGATCATGAAAGTATAAAGGCAGGATTGGAGCTAGTTGACTTACACCAAAGGCTGTACAGAATACACAGACTAAACTGATGTACACCGTTCGTTTCCACGTTTCCAAAGTATCCCTCCTTTAGTCTTGTAATACATTTATAGCTATAAAAATTTGTAGGCTCATTTTTTGCCTAGTCTTTTGCGTAATGACTTTAAGCTAGTCTTTTGCTTAATGACTTTGGGCTAGTTATTTCTTGCTACGAAATAATTATTAATTATGTTTCTTTTTAACTTCTTCCCAACCGCTTAAGTCCGGCAGTTTATTGCTTGTTATAGATTCTTGAATCCAGTAGTTAATGGAGGTTAAGTTGCTAGAATCCCGTTCAAAGCCATACACGATGTCGTCCTCTACGTCGTCTTCTATAGTGATATAGAGGCTAATGTGTAAGTTTTTACCTTTTCCACGCTCGATGAAGTAGCTAATACCTGGATCGTCGAGGTTAGATGGGCGAACCGATATGATATCATACTTGCCATTGGCTACGCCTTCTAAGGCATCCTTAATCATTTGATTGGAAAATTCATATTGATTGAGGTAGAAAATATCGTTGTCGCAAGTTAATACATATTCCCGTGGAGGCGTAGTATTTTTGTACTGTCTCTCCCAGCTTTCATCAATAACAGGCAATGTAGCATGATCATAGAATTCTTTAATTAAAGCGAGGCCTTCAGGAATGGACATTTCTTTAAAGTATCTTATTTCATATACCGTAGGCTCCGAACTTTCATCTCGTTCATCAGTAGCCTCAAGGTAGCCGTATAGATAGATAGTACAAGAGTTTTTATCTTCATTGTGGAACATAACAATACTGTACACATCGTAAATTACGTTTTCTATGGATTGGCGATTATCGTAGATGATAAAGCTGAGATATTTTTGTGTATCCCATTCCCGTTGAATGAAATTCCAGTCGTATTTATTCGTGCGCCAACCAGTAGTAGAGTCCTCGAAGATTTCTAATACATCCACAGAATTTTGAGGCCATGTAGGTGGCATAGGATTACAAGTTGTAGAAGATTGATTTACGCCTTCTTTGTACTGATAGTGTCCATTAACGAGTTCAAAGGCTTCTAATCGCTCAGATGCTTCGTCAGGAATTACCAAGGGCTCACCAGTACCTAACCAATTATCGTTTCTTGTGTTAATACGTCTGATGCTTTCACGAGCATGTTCGTAGAACGTAACGGCTTGGTCTAAATCAGGTCCATTTGTAATGGCACCAATTTCGTAGCAATAGCCGGCTGCCAGTTGCCATAGATGGTCCGCATAGTCATAACTACCGTATCTATCGTGACATTTGCTAGCCTGATTAACGCACTCTATAGCTGTTCTTATGGCAGGGGTATTACCTTTTTTGAAAGTAAATACATAAGCGAGATATGGCCAGATAGCATCGAGCGTGTAAATAGCTGGTTGTTGTAATAAGTGAGCAATGCGAGACCAGTCTTGGGACTGACCATCGATATTTAATGTGCGAAGAGTAATGGCTTGCATTGTAACATAAGCGTGGTCATTAAAGTCTAAATAATCTGGGCTTATAGCAGCACGCTCATAGTATTTGAGAGCCTTTTGAATATCCTGAGGGATTCTTTTGTTAGACTCACATGGTTTTGCATAGTACTCGGCAGCTTCACGCAAGCACATGCCATTATTCATGGTTACGCCGCGTTCAAAATATTCGAGAGCTCGTTCGTGCTCCCCGCGAGACTTACAAATATCGCCTGCTAAATACATCATGAGTGGCAAACCTGCTGCAGCCCCTTCAAAAATAACTTGTTCTTCCATTGCCTTATTATCTTGCTCGGCATAGGTAAGGCGCAAGTTGCGGTACGCAATAATAAGGCCTGCCGCTACGGATTTATGTAACCATTGCTGCGCAATGGCCGTTACTTTATTTGCCAATCTATGTTGATCTACTTGTACAAATAAAGATTTTAAAAAATGAACAACACCGGATGGTTCACCTTCATTAACTATCTTTCGTGCAGATGGCAAGAGGCGGTAATCCCCCCACTGGAATACATTGGCAATGGCATAGGCACAGTAAGAACAACCCTTTTGGGCGCCCTCATAGACGCGCTGGAATGCTTGGTTCTTCGTCATAGGCAACTCTTTTTCAATAGTTGGTGTAAGGGCACCAGAGGTACGCATAGCTTGTAAAATAGCGATGGCACTGCCTTTGCGAATAGCCGTATGTAAATAACTATATGCCTTTGTGTCATCCTCAGGAAAGCCTGCTTCAATCCATGTGAACTGAGGGCCGGAATAGACGCGCGCCAAAATAGCGTACACATCGCCGATACCAGGAATCTTTTGGCCTTCCTCGTCAAGTTTCACAAGGGTATCAAGCTCAGCCTTGCCCGCCCAAGCAATATCTTTATTACACTGGTGGAATATTTTATTGAAAGACTGCTGTATTTGATCAGTGAAATAAAAACTCATACTCTCTCCTCCGCATAATAATCAGTAGAAGCTGATAACATATGTAGTTTCAGTATACTATTAGTGTTTAGAGGAACACAATATAAATATTCTGAATTTGGAGGGGACTAGGGAAATCAGTAATTGGATTATATATGGGTATTAGGTGATGAACGAATGTAAGGATAAGGTGAAAGTTGAGATTTTTCTTGACTTTCATTCTATAGAAACATTATAATCAGATTATAATTTTATACTCGCCTAAAAGAAACCGATGAGGTGGAGATAAAAATAGGAAATGCACTCACAGAGAGCGGGATTAGCTGAGAACCCGTAGTACGCAGCTTATTAAATGGACCACCGAGGGCGCATGGAAAAGAATGAATTTCATTCCTAGTATGGTGCGACGTCACACGAGCGTTAGTCGTGAGGGATATGTTAGTATCCTGCGAAAGAGGAGTGCGCTGCATTCAAACAAGGTGGTACCGCGATTTATAGCATAATACAAGTATTTTCTAATACTCTTGTAAAAATAGAACTATAGACTCGTCCTTGACGTTATATTGTCATGGGCGAGTTTTTTTATTGGCAACTGCCAGATGGAGGTTCTCATGATTTTTCCTAGTTTAGACCGTGTGAAAGCTATCGCACCGGGCTACGATATCGTGCCTGTATATATGGAAATTTTATCCGACGTACGCACACCGATTAGCGTGTTGAAAGCGTTAAAACAAGTGAGCAGTCATACGTACTTGCTTGAAAGTGCGGATAATAGTAATCATTGGGGCCGTTACTCCTTCTTAGGCTACGATCCTAAGATTGAGCTCTTTTGCAAAAATCATAAAATGACTATCAAAGACGGTACAACGCGTACTTTTGAATGCTCTGACCCAGCTGCAGAGATTCGCAATATTTTGAGCCAATATAAAAGCCCTCGCTTAGAAGAATTACCAACCTTTACAGGTGGCTTTGTAGGTTACTTTGCTTGCGAATATATCCGCTATATCGAGCCAACCCTCGATTTCCCAACACCAGATGATGACCCTGCTATGGTCAACGATGTAGACCTTATGCTCTTCGATAAGGTAATCGCATTCGACCATTACAAAAACAAAATCTACCTGATTGCTAACATCAGCACAAATGATTTAGAACGTAACTACAACAAGGCTGAGCTCGAATTAAAAGCATTAGCTGATCTCGTAGTAAACGGCAAAGAGGCAGATGTTCCAAAAGGTATTCTTAAAACAGAGTTCACTTCTGAATTTACAAAGGATGAGTTTGAAGCAGTTGTTAAAAAGACACAACATTACATCAAGGAAGGGGATATCTTCCAATGTGTTGTATCTAACCGCCGTGAAGCTGAGTTCGATGGCAGCTTGTTAAATGCGTACCGCGTATTGCGTACATTGAACCCATCTCCATACATGTTTTACCTATCTGGTGGCGATGTAGAGCTTACAGGTGCTTCTCCAGAAACATTGGTAAAATTGACAGACGGTAAAATGTATACCTTCCCAATTGCAGGTACTATGCGCCGCGGTAAAACCGAAGCAGAGGACCTCGCTATTGAAGAAAAACTCATTAACGACGAGAAAGAGTTGGCTGAACATAACATGCTCGTTGACCTTGGCCGTAATGACCTAGGTAAAATTGCTAAATTCGGTTCCGTACAAGTAGAGGCGTTACATATGTTGCAACGTTTCTCTCATGTAATCCACATTACATCTACTGTAAGTGGCGACATTCAAGACGGTAAAGATGCTCTCGATGCCATCGGGGCTACATTGCCAGCAGGTACATTGTCCGGGGCTCCTAAAATTCGTGCTATCGAAATCTTACACGAACTAGAAAAAAGCCCGCGCGGTGTATACGGCGGCGCTGTAGGTTACATCGATTTCTCCGGTAACATGGACGTATGTATCGGCATCCGCATGGCTATGAATAAAGGCGGTAAGGTCTATGTTCGCGCTGGCGCAGGTATCGTTCGCGATAGCGTACCTGCTAGTGAATATAACGAAACCTTGATCAAAGGCCAATCCATGATTTCCGCAATTACAGATGCACAGGAGGTAGAATAATGGTACTCCTTATAGATAATTACGATAGCTTTTCCTTTAATTTATACCAATTAGTAGGCTCTATCGATCCAGACATTAAAGTCATCCGCAGCGATGAATTAACAGTTGAAGAAATCCGCGCGTTGAAACCAGACTATGTGATACTTTCACCAGGCCCTGGCAGACCAGCTGATGCGGGCGTATACGAAGACCTATTGCGCGAATGCAAAGGCGAATTCCCAATCCTTGGCGTATGCCTTGGTCACCAAGCCATCGGCGAAGTATTCGGTGGCACTGTATCTTACGCAAAACAAGTTATGCACGGCAAACAAAGCGTAGCCAAACAAGTACACCCATCCAAAATCCTAAAAGGCGTACCTGAACAATTTGAAGTAGCACGCTACCACTCCTTGGCGATTATTGACGAAACCATGCCAAGCGAACTCATCGTTACATCCATTACCGACGACGGCGAAGTAATGAGCGTAGAGCATAAAGACTACCCAATCTACGGCGTGCAATTCCATCCGGAATCTATCATGACGCCGAACGGGGAACAAATGATTCGCAATTTCTTAGAAAAATAATCACTGTTGTGTATTCGATGGGCTATTTATAAGGCCTAGAACGATAGGGCAGAAATAAGGTCTCTCGGAACTCCGATGGCCACCCACCCCACTACGTGGGGCCGCCAAGTCGTTCCTTAAGACCTTATTTCCTGCCAACTCAATCTTGGCAGTACCTATAATAGCCCCTCTACAATACATATATCGAACAGTAACTATATTTTTCTAAAGAAATATGCGAACCAGAACCCCTAATATAAGAAAAAGTGGTGCAAAGCACCACCATTCCCATCCACATAAAGAGATGACCTGTGCGTTACTCCATATAATGCGCAGGATCATTTGATAATAGTTTGTATGAGGGATATCTATTAAATTGGTATGATTTTTTAGCGGATAGGTGCGATTGGGTTATGTGCGAAGCCGACTTGGCGCCCCGCATAGCGGGGGGTGGCCACTTGGAGGCTGAGGGCATGACCCAATCGGTACCGACTAGGTAGATATGGTATCAATTTAATAGATATCCTCAAAAGGAGATATAAAATGATTAAAGACGCATTATATGCAGTAACGCATGGTCAAGATTTATCCTACGACCTTGCAAAAGATACAATGAACAAGATTATGAGCGGCGAGGTAGCTGAGGTTCCTATGGCTGGTTTCTTGTGCGCTTTGGCGGCAAAAGGCCCTACTGTAGATGAGGTTACAGCTTTTGCTGAGGTTATGCGCGAGAAGGCTGGTTCTGTGCCTCATGAAGGTACTGTTGTGGAAATTGTAGGTACTGGCGGCGACGAAGCGAATACGTTCAACATTTCTACTACATCTGGTTTTATTATTTCTGCAGCAGGTATTCCAGTAGCAAAACATGGTAACCGCAGTGTATCCAGTAAATGTGGTGCTGCTGATTTAATCGAAGCATTAGGCGCTAAATTAGAGCTTAATGGTGAACAAAATGAGGCAGTCCTCAACAAAGCAAATATGTGCTTCATGTTTGCTCCTGTATACCACCAAGCTATGAAATATGCAGGCCCTGTACGTAAAGCGTTAGGCGTTCGTACTGTATTCAACATTCTTGGACCATTGGCGAACCCAGCAGGTGCTACTGTGGAGTTGATGGGCGTGTACGATAAATCTTTGGTAGAACCATTGGCTCGTGTATTGGCTAACCTTGGCGTTAAACGCGGTGCTGTGGTACACGGCTTCGATGGCCTTGATGAAATTACAGCTACCAACAAAACGTACGTATGCGAAATTAATAATGGTACTTTCACAAGCTACGAATTCGATCCTAAGGACTACGGTTTCGAATACGCTGATAAAACTGAGCTTGAAGGTGGCGATGCTACGGTAAATGCTGAGATTACACGGCGTGTTCTTGGTGGTGAACAAGGCGGTAAACGCACGGCGGTTCTCCTCAATGCTGGCATGGCGATTTACCTCGCTAAAGAGGGGCTTACATTGGCAGAGGGCATTGAAGAGGCGAAAAACATGATCGACTCTGGCAAGGCTCTTGCTACAATGGAACAGTTTGTGAAAGCAACCCAAGAGGTATAACCATTGATTTTAGATACAATTGTAGAGGCTACTAAAATTCGAGTGGCCAAAGAAAAAGAGGTGGAAACGCCTGAGACTGTAAAAGCAGCGGCTTTGGCGTTACCATCTGATACAGGATTTCCTTTTGAAGCAGCCCTTCGTCAGCAAGACTT
>DXZL01000060.1 GCA_019419725.1 Veillonella sp.
TCATAGGTCCTCCTCTATTAGAACACAATTATATACAGAATATTATAACATTTCTATGAAGATTAGTAAAAAACTAACGCTTTACTAGTACCTCATCAATTGATTTTCTAGGTCTAGGATATATAGGCTCATCTGGAACACCTATGGCAATGACAGCCTGTACATCTAGTGTTATCTAAATCCATTCTATCCTTTCCTACAAAAGAAGAGTATTTAAACTATTACTATTGTCATATTGTAATACTCTCAATAATGCTTTAATATTCTAATTATATACTATATAACGTAAACGATACTATTTAAATACATAGAGGTTCTACCATGAAAAAACGACTTACCCTCATACAAATGGATGTCCACGTAAACGACGTAGAATATAACTACAATCGAGTTCAAGAATTATTGTCTCAATCCCTATCTGAAAATCCAGATATTATCGTATTACCGGAAACCTGGAACACTGGTTTTTATCCATCTACAGATTTAATCAATATCGCTGATGCAAATGGTGACCGCACAAAAGCATTATTACGTGCATTTTCTAAGGAACATAATATAAATATTGTAGGCGGATCTGTAGCAGTTGCCAAAGAGAATCTCGTATTTAATACATCCTATGTTTACAACCGAAGCGGCGAACTTGTAGGAGAATATTCCAAGATGCACGGCTTTAGCCCTGCTAAGGAAGACAAATACTTTGCTAGCGGTACTCATACTACGCATTTTGAGCTAGATGGAATTCCTTGTAGCACGGTCATCTGTTACGACATCCGTTTCCCTGAACTAGTAAGAATGGCTGCATTACCAGGCACGGAATTATTATTTGTGCCTGCTCAATGGCCTACTATGCGTTTACGACACTGGCAGGTACTCAATGAAGTGCGAGCTATTGAAAACCAACTCTTTGTCTGTGCTGTAAACGGCTGTGGCACAGTAGGTCGCGTTCAAAGTACAGGTCACTCTGCCGTCTATGATCCATGGGGTACCAACCTACTCGAAATGGACACTAACGAAGGCATTGCTTCCATAGACATCGACCTTACCGTAGTCGAAGACATTCGCAATAAAATTAATATCTTTAGAGATCGCAAACCAGAACTCTACAACCTATAACATAAAGGCACATTGTTATTGAATTTCTCCTTATATTAGGAAAAGCATTCATTTAACAATGTGCCTTTTATTTAGTTTAGTTTAGTTTTGTTTTATTTTTATTGTACTGTATGGAGGAAATAAATTACTCTAGTTTGTTCTGGATTAACGGCCACACTTTAAAACTCAATAAGCTTCCACATATCTTCTGGAACTTGTTCTAGAGGTTTATTTTTTGCCATAGCTTCTTTTAGAATATCAATCGTATCTTGTACTTCTTGTTTATCCTTTGTATTTGGATCGTGAAGAACGACACGGTCCAAGGAGTCTGGTCCAAATTGTTTTAAATATTCTTTTTCCACTTGATTAAGTTCACGACGTAAGTATTTCATGGTATATCCTCTATTTGTAAATATCTTTTCGGTGCCCCACTTCTAAGGCTAAAATAACACATCTACCGTCATTAATATCAGCAATGACTCTATAATTACCAATGCGATAACGCCACAGCCCGGTTTTATTACCTGTCAATGATTTGCCTGAGTATCTAGGGTTTTCTACATTATCAACATTCTTTATGAGCCAATTAAAAAGATAGCGTTGCGTTGATTTATCTAATTTAGAAAATTGCTTGTCAAACCGTTTAGAAAATTCAAGTTTATAAGCCATATTTTGCACGCATTTCCGCCACAGAATAGGTAACTGGATCTTGCTCGTATTCTGCTAATGCTTTTTGACCTACCTTAAGATCAAATTCGTCTTCAATCTTTTCTAGTAAAGCCTTCTTAAAGAGGGTAGAAAGTGTTTCATCCATAAACTCAGCATAGGTTTTAAATAACTCTTCTTCTTGTTCATTTAGACGGACTGAAATATTTGCCATATAAAGCACCTCCTTATGTAATACATTGTATTACATAAGGAGGTCCTAGTCCATATCTTAAAAATACGCCAGCATTATTTTAATAAAATTTTATATTTTAGGAATCAGAGAATAAAAATGATTTATGGATACATAATACTATATATTTCATGATTCAAATTAAACATACAAAAAAGGCACACCACCCTTCTCTCGTCTCTCAGCGGCATGCCTTTTTATGTATATAGTTACTCTCGAACTATATCGTATGTCAGTCTGGCTAAACTCTCTCACAGTCCCTTTAACGACACGCCAGTATGTCACCTATAATATACAATTATAAACTGATTTTGTCAATATTTTATAAATAATTTATCAATATAATAATTATTAATATATTTACAAGAGTTACTGTTAGCCACAAAAAGCTAAGTAGTCCTTAGTTAAAATATCTCTTGGATTAGAGAATATTTGCTCTGTAGTGCCCCACTCTACAACTCGGCCATCATTCATAAAGACAGTGTAGTCTGCAATGCGTCTAGCTTGTTGTAAATTATGAGTAACAATGACAATCGTTTGTTTTACTTTTAACGCTGTTAGCAAGGCCTCAATATGCAAGCTATTTTTTATATCAAGGGCAGAGCACGGTTCATCAAAGAGCATTACTCGAGGATCTACGGTCAAGCTTCGCGCAATACACAGGCGCTGTTGTTGACCACCAGATAAAGAACTTGCCAAGCGCTTTATATCGCCATTAATTTCCCTATATAATCCAGCCTGCTCTAAACATTGTATCGCTTTAGCCTTTCTGTCTGCAGAGGATAACTCTTTATAATAATTTAGAGCAAATACCATATTATCTTCAATGGTACCAGGAAATACAGTCGGTTGTTGTCCGATGAGACCGATTTGGCGACGTAACATTTGCGAATCCATTGAGTCTACAGATAGACCATCGTAAATAATTTGTCCGTTAGTAACTTTTTTAGGTGCCTGTAAGCTACCGTTAAGCGTAGCTAGCAATGTACTTTTACCACAACCAGACGGCCCAATAACAGCCGTAATAGCATGTTCCGTAATAGGCAAGGTTATGTGTTGCAAAATAGGATGATCATCAATAGACACCTCTATATTTTTAATATCTAATATGATGCTCATCAAGACCGCCCTCCTATCCAGCGACAAATGATATTAATACAAAGCAAGATAACCATCAACACGAAGGCTGTAGCATAGGCTAAATCTACGGAATAACCTTCATTGACCAAAATATACAAATGATATGGCAAAGCCATAAATGGATCCGTTATATTCGGTATAGACCGCGTATATAATACGGCGCCAGTGTACATAATCGGTGCGGTGGCCCCCATCGCATAGGCCGCCCCAAGGGCTATAGCGCTCAATCCGTCGCGCATAGCACTAGGGATGACCATATGCATCCATATATAACTCGGTGAAAGCCCCATATTGAGAGCTGCCTCATACGTTTCATGAGGAAACTCGTGGAATACTTTCACAAGGCGCAACGTAATAAAAGGTATAACCATTACCGTCAACGTAATCGACGCAGATAATAAGCTTTTATCAATACCTAAATATAAAATCAGCACACTATAACCGAACAAGCCAATCAATACAGATGGCAATCCGGACATACAGCGTAGAGTGAACAGAAAGCATTCCGATTTCCAACGAGAAATATTGCTATATACCATGTAAAGAGCACAAGGAATACTTACAATAGCAGCCATAGAAGCCGTTAATAGGCCCTCTAAAATACTGCCGATTATGGCAGGGAATATGCCCCCTTCTACACCAAGAGGCATGCCCGCTGGGTAGAGCCAGAGGAAATCAACGGTGATTAATGGCCCACCATGATACATAATGTAGGCGCACGCAGCGATGAGTATCGCCATAACTAGGACTAGACTGCCATAAGCCCAAGTAGCTAACGCAAGATTAGATAACTTCATGATGACCGTCCTTTCTAGTTTTCCAAGAATACATATAGACTAGAACATTAGTCAGTATCAAAATGATTAGCAATACTAAAGCTGCTACATATAAACCGCTATAATGCAAGCTATTATACTCTACACTACCCATTTCAAGGGCAATAAGAGATGGAATCGGCTCGGCCTTCCCCAGCAAATTAGGCAAGATGGGAGCATTACCGACAACCATCATAACGGCCATGGTCTCTCCCATAGCACGGGAGAATGCTAGCACAGAGCTAAGAATGATCGAACCTTTAGCACTAGGTAATACAATGACTTTCATGGTATGCCACGGCGATATGCCGAGGCCTAAAGCCGTTTCTTCATAGCGCTGACGATAGGTTTCGATAGATTCCGTACAGTGAGTCACAATATAAGGCAAAATCATAAAGGTTAATACGAGACTAGCCGATAAAATAGACTCACCAGTAGATAAAGAAAACATCGATTGAATGGCCGGAACCACTACGGCAAGGCCGATGAAACCAACAATAACAGAAGGTATACCAGCGATCATATCTATAGTAGATAAACAAAATTGGCGAATACGTGGCGATACGCCTAGACTCAAGCCTACAGAGGTACCAATGCCCAAGGGCAACGCCCATATCAAAGATAACAGTGATACATAGAGGCTAGCAGAAATAATATAGGCCAGACCTAATACAGGACTTTCTGCCATAGGCTTCCAGACTGTACCGGTTACAATATCCGTCCAAGACATATGTATCAAGGCGGGCCACGCCTCTATCGCCATATAGAGGACGAGCCCTATATATAAGGCGAGAACAGACACCGCCATAATCGGTACTATGCCAGATGTAAAACGATCTGATAAATGCATAGATTCTCCTTTCATAAGAAAAAAGCAAGGCCGCAGCCTTGCTTTTATTCTATCTGATTAGTTTACAGGAACAAAGCCCATTTTATGAATAACTTTACGGCCTTCTTCAGACTTCAAGTATTTTGTGAAAGCGTCTGCTACGCCGCCCATATTACCTTTACCTACGATAAGAAGTGGACGTTGAATTATATAAGAACCATCAGTAATCGTTTCATCTGTTGGTGCTACACCATTAACTTTGAATGCAACGATTTGGCCTTTGTTTTGAATCAACATGCCATAAGATGCGTAACCAATAGCATATGGATTTTCTTTAACTTTAGTTACAAGGGCACCCATGGATGGAGCTTGAATAGCATCTTTAGTTACCTCTACAGAACCCATGATTTTTTGTTGGAATACTTCATGAGCACCACCGCCAAGGTCACGTGTCACTACGATAATTTCTTGGTTAGGCAAGGATGGATCTACTTGATTCCAAGTTTTGTACTCACCAGAGAAGATTTTAATGATTTCTTCTTTAGTAAGGTTATCTTTTATAGCATATAAAGGATTTTCTGGATTTACTGCAATTGTTAAGGCATCAATGCCCACTTTAATTTCGTTGTAATCTTTGATTTTTGCTTTTTCGCTGTCTTTCACTTCGCGAGCTACTAAACCGAAGTCCGCAGTGCCATCGATAACCGCTTTAATACCAGTGCCAGAACCACCAGAAGATACATAAATAGTAATATCTTTATCTGGTAAAGAGCTATCTGCATGATTCCAAGTTTTATTCTTTTCTGTAAAATCTGTAGCGATCTTAGAAATAACGGGTGCCAATGTGGAGGAACCATTATATGTCAGTTGAGTAGATTGAGAACTTTGATTAGAACCACAACCTACAGTAATAAGCATGGCTGCACCAACACAAGCAGCAAGTATAGCACGTTTAGTAAAACCTTTCATATACAATCTCCTTAAAATAATAATAATTAAGAACTATTCAGCATTAGTATAATTATACCAAAATATAAATCTTCATTACAATAAATTTTAAAGCCTATAGAATGCAGTATTTCTGCCACATGTTACTATATCCTAAGCCTACTATATACATATAAATGACATTTTTTCTGTAAAATAATTATATATCAATTAATTTTATAATTCTAACGCTTAATTTAGTACCATTAATCATTTACATAAATCGTCTATAAATGGTATTATTAGCAGTGCACTAGAATTTGGTTATTATGAAAGAAAGGTAATAACTATGTTTTCATTTCTACAACCAAAAGAGGCAAAACCATCGGTTCCACAGAATATGATTATGAATTTATATTACAAATATAGATTTCAATCTCTAGCCGGTATATTTATTGGTTACGCTGCGTACTATATCGTTCGTAACAACTTTGCCTTATCAACTCATTTTTTATCAGATATCTTACACATGAGCAAAACGGAAATCGGTTTGCTATCTAGTGGTATGCTTATCGCCTACGGTCTAAGTAAAGGCTTTATGAGTAGTCTTGCTGACAAAGCTAGCCCTGCAAAATTTATGGCTTTCGGTCTTATTTGCTGTGCAATTATCAATATTTTTATGAGCTTTGCCGACAGCCTCGCTTTCTTCTTAGTATTAGTAGTTCTTAATGGTTTCTTCCAAGGCTTTGGTGTAGGCCCATCCTTCATCACACTTGCTAAATGGTATCCAAAACAAGAACGTGGTCGCTTTGGGGCAATTTGGAATATCTCCCATAATCTTGGTGGCGGTATCGTAGCACCAATCGTAGCTGCTGCGTTATACTTCACCACTACTGATCACTGGCAATTAGGCAGCTATGGTATTCCTGCAATTATTGCGATTGTAGTAGCTGTTATTATTGGCTTCTTGATTAAAGAAAGTCCAGAACGAGAAGGCTTACCACCAACTAGTGAAATCATTGCCGATACAGCTCATAAAGCACATAGAAGTGCAGAAGCACCGCACCTAAGCACAAGACAAATTTTTGTACAATACGTATTAAAAAATAAAAATGCTTGGTATGTGTCTCTAGTTGATACATTCGTTTACATGATTCGTTTCGGTATGCTTACATGGTTGCCTATTTACTTATTACAAGTAAAAGGCTTCTCTAAAGCAGAAATGTCTATCGCATTCTTATTCTTCGAATGGGCTGCCATTCCTTCTACAATTTTTGCAGGTTATATTTCCGATAAATTCTTTAAAGGTTATCGTATGCCACCAGCAATCATTGCAGTAAGTATTATCTTCTTCTGTATCTTTGGCTATTGGCAAAGTGAATCCCTCTTATGGGTTACATTCTTTGCTGCTGTCGTAGGTTGCTTAATCTACATTCCTCAATTCTTAGCATCTGTACAAACTATGGATATTGTACCTCCATTCGCTGTAGGCTCTGCCGTTGGTCTTCGTGGCTTCATGAGTTACATCGTAGGTGCCAACCTTGGTACAACTCTATTTGGTGTTTTAGCAGATAAATTTGGTTGGAATGCAGGTTTCTACCTCTTATTAGTAGCATGTGTTCTTTGCATTACATTCTGTGTACTTGCACACTTTGGCGCAAAAGAATTAGATGCTAAAGAAGCAGAACTTGAACAATTACAACCAGCTGAAGCAAACAGCTAACAACTAAATTCTAGAGCAAACCAAAAGGTAGCAACATATATTGTTGCTACCTTTTATTTATTCTTAAAGAAATTTGCCAAAAACCAAATAATTGGCCCTATGAATCTCACCTTCTTAACAGTATCCATTTTATCTAGAATAGGCTTAGTTATCTCTGCATTGCTTTCAAGCAACACATATTTTTTATCAACATAAACACCTTTGGAATACTCTGTCGTATGAACCCGTTTTTCAATAGTAAGTATATGAGTACCATTAATATCTTCATACTCTTCATAACGAGAGAAAGCACCAATATCTATATCTGTATCTATATCCCCTCTTGTACCTATTGCCATCTGATAACTTCGATGAACTACGTTCATATCAGATGGTATTACTTTGCCACATAACTTTGTAAACTGATATACATCACGCTTTTCATTCCAACTGATCCAAAACTCAGCATTATTCTTATGTTTAACCAGCTTATACTTATACCAAATTCTCCTATGAGTATCAATGTAACGAATTTTGCCTAGGATCGTATATAACTCATTTCGGATACGCAATGTATCGCCATAGTTAAATTTCATAAAACACTCTCATTCCCAAAACAATATGTATTATTAATTACTATGATTGTACATATAATATGAAGTTCTGCCAATATGTATATAGCAAAAAGGACCTACAGTAAACTGTAGGTCCTTATATTTTGGTGCGGTTGGAGGGACTTGAACCCTCACGAGCGTACGCTCACCACCCCCTCA
>DXZL01000061.1 GCA_019419725.1 Veillonella sp.
AAGGATAACTATGGGACTAGGCATATCATGGAAAAAAGCAGCCATTATATCCGCCATAGTTCATCTCATTGCTCTCTTTGTTGCCGTAATCTTTTTCGTAGTAGTTCCAGCAATTCAAGATATGGAAACGTATGAGATCGACCTCACACAAAGTGTACTCGATGATGGCGGCAGCGGTCATGCTGGTGGAGGTGGCGGGAACAGGTCTGACCTATTCCCAAAACCGTTGTCAGCAGATGAAGTGGCGGCAAGAACAAAGGCTGTTGTAGCGAATATAGATCCATCTACTGTAACAGATATTCCTGATGCAGTAGATGTACCCCAAAAAGGCGGCGAACATAAAGGTAATGCCTCTGGTGATAATTCCGCAGGTGGTTCCGGCCCTGGTACTGGTGGCGGCTCTGGCGGTGGTAACGGTACAGGTGTTGGCACTGGTAATGGCGATGGTCAAGGTCAGGGGAATGGTAACGGTGACGGCCCTGGTAAAGGTGATGGTCATGGTACGGTGAAAGCTGCCTTTGATACGGAGGGATTCCGTGTAAGAGTGCAAAATAATGCACAAATGCCTTCAATGGCTTTAAAAAGAAAGTTACAAGGTGATGTAACTGTACAAGTTACATTAGATACAAATGGCAACCTTATTGGTCAAAGTATTAGATCGTCTACAAATGAAATCTTTAATGATGCGGCTATGTCTGCAGTAGTAGCGGCAACACCATATCAAAATCCAACTGGAGCAGATATTGATGTCAAGGTACCAGTTGAGTTTAGAGGTCACGAATCCTCTGATGATGAGGAGGAATAAAAGTATCTATGTAATAGATCTATTTTAGTAATATACTCATCCAAGAATTAAAGGAGCTAATTATGAAAACCATTATTTTATATTCTTCCCTCACGGGAAATACAAAAAGGGTGGCGGAAGCAATGGCTTCTGTAATGCCTGAAGGTACACCTTGCGTTCCTGTAAAAGAAGCGCCTCAGAATTTAGCTGATTATGACACTGTTTTCGTAGGCTTCTGGGTAGACCGTGGTACAGCAAATAAAGAGGCCGCAAAATTGATTGAAACCTTAACAAATCCTAACATCGTATTCTTTGCTACATTAGGTATGTATGCAGATTCTGATCATGCTCGTGAAAGTATTGAAAAAGCATCTGAATTACTACAACATAAAGAGTCCCTTGTAGATGGATTCGTATGCCAAGGTAAAATTGATCCGAAAGTCATCGAAATGATGTATAAAATGTTCCCACCTGGATCTGCTCATGGTCAAAGCCCTGAACGCGATGCCTTACATAAAGCGGCTGAAACACATCCAGACGAACAAGACTTTGCAAATGCAAAAGAATTTACAAAATCTGTACTTGCAAAGTTGCAAGCCTAAACTGAAAGGGGATTGGAGTATGAGTTTAGCAAGTTTCTTTGAATCCATTCCGGAGAAACAACGCAATCTACAATTAGGTTTAGAATGCGATAATCCGATGAGTGGTGCATTCCCGCATAAACGGGTTGTTCATGCAGGGCTAAATGGTACCTTAGTTTCTCCAAAGGAAACACAAGCCGTTTGGGATACCTTAATGAATGGCACACCGAAAAAGGGTGAAATGCAATGCGCCTATATTCACATTCCGTTTTGTAAGACAAAATGCACATATTGTGGCTTTTTCCAAAATGGTACGAGTCAAAGTGTAGAGGACCAATATATTGATGGTCTTGTTAGCGAGTTAAAACTAGCTAGTGAGCGTCCAAGATTAAAAGATGGATTAATCCACGCCGTATTTATCGGCGGAGGCACACCAACATCGCTATCTCCAGCAAACTCTGAAAGATTGCTAAAAGCAATTAAAGAATATTTGCCACTAGCTAACGATTACGAGCTTACCTTAGAAGGCCGTATTCACGATTTGATTCCTGAAAATCTCGATGTTTGGATGGCAAACGGCGTAAACCGCATGTCTATTGGTGTACAATCTTTCAACACAGAAGTTCGTCAAATGGTAGGCCGTCTAGATACGAAAGAAACCGTATTAGAACGGTTGGCTACGTTGAAAGCCTATGGTCAATGTTCTGTTGTTATCGACTTAATCTATGGTTTGCCTGGTCAAACTATGGAGGTTTGGGAACAAGATTTAGCTGATTTAGTAAGCTCTGGCGTAGATGGTGCTGACCTCTATCAATTAAATGTATTTGACGGCAGTGATCTTAATAAAGATATTGCAAACGGTAAGGTGCCAGCTGCTGCGACAACGGCTATGCAAGGGGATATGTTCGAGTTTGGTCGCAAGTACTTAGACGAGCGTTCCTATCGTCGATTGAGTGCGGCTCACTGGAGTGCGAACAACCGTGAACGCAGCTTGTATAACATCTTAGCTAAAGCTGGTGTTCCTATGTTCCCATTCGGCAGTGGTGCTGGCGGTAATGTCGATGGGTACGGTATGATGTTACATCGTGCGTTAAAACCGTACGAAGATATGGTTAGCCGCGGTGAAAAACCATTTATGGCGCTCATGAAGCAAAGCGATTTACAACCTATCGTAAATCAAGTGGTAAGCCAACTTGAACAAGGTTTCCTCAATATTAAGAGCTTAACTGAATTAGATGCAAAACTAGATGAATTAAACTGGCTATATAAATTATGGGAAAAACGTGGTCTCGTAGCTTATAATGGTTTACTTTATAAGTTGACTGCAGCCGGTGAATTCTGGACAGTAAATCTTACACAAAGTACATTAGAGGCTGTAGAGTATATCATGACAGGTAAAAACTCCTTCGCTATGGAGGCTGTGGCTGCTCAAGATACTAAAACAACGTCTAAAGATAATCCTAATCAAGAGGTACGTGGCATTGGCCAAGGTAAAGCTAATATTTCGGTACCAACTGATGAGGAGTCAGAAGCACAACGCAAGGAAGCTCTCATTGCAAAAGCAAAAGCAGAAATCGCCAAAAGTGGTGCTTCTGGTGAGTCAGCAAATCGAATGGTACAAGCTATGTACAATTTGAGTGCTGACGAAATTGAATATATGATGGAACGTATGATGTCTTAAATTTATATTACACCTTGAATCTAACAACCCTTTCCAATAACAACATATACTAAACGAGACATAGTACGTGACATATAGTACTCTTTGTAGTACAGAGAAACCCTAGACATTAGTCTGGGGTTTACTTTTTATAGAACGAAATGTATTCTGTAATTATATGAATCACTAATAAGAAAATTGGCTATCCTCTGGATATGCCTTTGGGAGGTTAGTATGAGTATGTTTCCTCAAAAAAATATAGATATCGTAGGCATAGGTGCCAGTACATTAGATCGATTTATCGTCGTCGATCATTATCCTACAGGCCGTGAGGTACAACAAGTCGTATCGTCTACTACAGATGGTGGTGGGCCAGTGGCTACAGCACTAGCGGTGGCAGGAAAATATGGTGCCCGTACCGCTATGATTGATAGCATTGGTGATGACATGGTAGGTCGTCATATATTAGATGACTTTGAAAAATACAATGTTAATACAGAGGCAATTCAAGTTGAACGCGGTGCTAAGAGCGGTGTGGCAACAATCCTCGTAAAACAGAGTACTGGTGAGCGTGCTGTATTTTTTGAACGGTCTACTGCAACTGAGCCTGAGTTTTTAGATACCCATAAGCAGCTCATAGGATCTGCCTATATTCTGCATATCAATGGTCGACATCGCCAACTCATGCGCTCTGCTATTGCCGTTGCAAAAGAGGTAGTCACTATTATTTCTTTAGATGGTGGTGCTCAGCGTTACGATGAAGACATGAAGCCTATTACAGAAGCCAGTCATATCGTTATCGTAGCTCGTGATTATGCAGAAAAATATACGGGCACAACTAATCTAGAAGATGCTTGTCGTATCATTCATGAACGAGGTGCTCTCATAGCTGGTGTTACAGATGGAGCAAATGGTAGTTATTTTGTGTGGCCTGATGGCACTTCTTATCGTTGTGAGCCGTTTCCTCAAGACTCTGTCGTTGATACAACAGGGGCAGGAGATAGTTTCCATGGTGCCTTTTTAGCTAAACTTTCTAATATTTTACATAGTGAGAGTGCTAAAGTAAGTTCGACGAATGCGGTTCAAGGTGATACCTCTTTATGTGCTATTGAGTTACTTAAAGGTTGTACCCATAGTGACTTGGAAAAAGCAGCTATCTTTGCATCAGCTGTAGCTGCTTTAAATACACAAGGTATTGGTGGGCGTAGTCCTTTGCCGAGCCTAGATCAAGTTCATAAATTAATGGGATTGGAGTAAGGTCGTATGTGGCATGATATTTCACATTCTCATTCTCATGTACAACGATACATGCAACAAAATCCCTATCGATTATTAGCGCTTAGCTTTTTAGGGGTTATGATTATAGGTACCATATTGCTTATGCTACCTATTTCAAGTGCTCATGGTCAAACAACTGCTCTTGTAGATGCAGCCTTTACAGCGGTATCCTGTGTTTCCGTAACGGGACTTGCTACAGTAGATACGTATTATCATTGGTCTCTATTTGGCAAAATCGTTATGGTCATACTGATTCAGCTTGGTGGACTGGGGATTGTCTCTTTTACAACTATCATTGCCTTGCTTTTAGGTAAACGGGTAGGCCTAAAAAATCGGTTGCTATTGTCAGAAGATGTGGGACAAGAGGGAATGACAGGGCTATTACATATTACGAAAAAATTAACCTTGTATACCTTTGCCATTGAAATTATTGGCGGCATAATTTATACGATTCAGCTATATCCCTATATTGGGCACGCTGCATTGTATACAGGAATTATGCAAGCCATCTCTACCTTCTGCAATGCAGGCTTTGTATTTTTTGACAATGATCTACCATATGCCATGGTAGGGGATGTATTATTTAATATTAATACAATGGCTCTTATTGTTATCGGTGGTTTTGGGTACCTAGCTGCTTTTGATATTTGGTCACATCGGAAGGTGCGACGTTTTGTTGATTTAAAATTACATACCAAAATCATGCTAGTTGGTACCATATTCCTTATTTTACTAGGTGCCATCATTTTCTTAGGTGTTGAATGGTCTAATCCTAAAACCTTTGGGCCTTTACCTATATGGAACAAAATCATGGCATCTTTGTTCCAATCAATTACGCCGCGCACAGCAGGTATTGCGACGGTTGATTATAATGCATTACATCCTATTACTCTGTTTGTTACCATCATTCTTATGTTTATCGGGGCAGGACCAAACTCTACTGGTGGGGGCGTAAAAATTAGCACGGTAGCGGTAGCGTTTCTTTCATCCTGTACATTGTTTAACAACCGGCCAGATACAGAGATTTTTGAACGGCGCATTTCGTTAGTAACTGTGCTGAAAGCAAATGGGATCATCTTTTTATCCATTCTTCTCGTATTACTAGCCACATGTTACCTCGCTTGGGATGAACCTTACGATTTTATTCGTCTACTATTCGAGGTTACATCTGCCTTTGGTACTGTAGGACTTACAACGGGGATTACACCTGATTTATCTGAAAGTAGCAAATGGGTCTTAATGCTCGTCATGTTTACAGGACGTGTAGGTGTTATGACTGTCATAGGTACGTGGGCTCTTAGAACAGCACCAACTAAACCGATTAGTTATGCAGAAGAGAATGTACTCTTATAGCTGAAAATAATTGCTATTTTGTAGAGGAGATATAGTATGAAATACAAAACAATTGCTGTCATTGGTCTTGGTCGATTTGGAACAACTGTGGCTAAGATGTTAGCATCTATGAATCATGAAGTATTAGGTGTAGATATTAATCCAGAAATCGTGCAAAAGGTGTCCCCCTATGTAACACATGCCATTGTGGCAGATACGACTGATGAAGAGGCCATTAAAGCATTGGCCTTAAGTCAGTTTGATATGATTATCGTTTCTATTGGTGATAATCTTCAAGCTAATCTTATGACTTCTATGTTGTTGAAAGAAATGAACATGCCATATGTAGTTTCAAAAGCTGAGAATAGCTTACAAGGTAAGATGCTTAAGAAGATTGGTGTAGATTTGGTTATTTATCCGGAGTATGATGTAGCACAACGATTAGTACAATCATTAACGCGAGAGCATGTGATGGATTATTTACAGCTTTCTAAAAATATTAGTCTCATTGAGGTTGTTATGCCTCAATTTATGGTTGGATCTTGCTTAAAGGACTCTAATTTGCGTGAGAAATATAATCTTAATGCAGTAGGAATCAGACGAGGCGAGGAATTAGAAGTTCCGCCAAATCCGACTACCATTCTTTCAGCATCGGATAAATTATTAGTAATTGGGAATAATTCTGATTTAGATGCGTTAACGGTGTAGTAAGTATACGAAAGAAATATAATTATATCGAAAAAATGTGATACAATAAAAATAGAATTTAGTATAGGTCATACGTATTCGTATGGCCTTTTTAGATAGAAATGAAGGTTAGTATGACAGAAGAACAATACATAACGGCGCTGACCAATAATCCACATGGAATTAGGAATATTCCTAATCCTACAGAAGCAATGCAACTTACCTGTGTAGCCCAAAATGGCATGTTGTTGCAATATATTAAAGAACCTACTAGAAAGGTTATTGAAACGGCGCTTTCACAATCACCACGAGCCATACAATTCGTGGAAAATCCTACAGAAGATTTATTACAGGCATTGGTAGAAAAGGACTGGGCTGTTTTAGAATATATCGATAATCCATCTGATACGATTGTTAAGAAAGCACTCGCTCAATCTGGATGGGCTATACGCTATATCTCAAATCCATCAGAAGAACTACAGCTGGAAGCTGTAAAGGCTAACTATGATGCATTGCAATACATTAAGGAGCCAAGCGAAGCCGTACAATTGCAAGCAGTAAAAGAAAATTACTTGGCCTTGCGTTATATTGACGAGCCTAGTGTAGCAGTTCTAGAAGCGGCAGTAAAACAAGATCCACAGGCAATGCGACAAATCACAAAGCTTACTAAAGATTTGGCGTTGCATCTATTCAGTGTAAGTGCTGCCACATTGGGGTATATACCAAATAATTTAGGCGTTACTGTGGATGAGGTCAAATCTATCATTATTAGCGCCATCTCTAGTGAAACAGTTGATGAAGACTATATTCGTGAATTGATCAACAATAAAGCTATCGGTGGACGTCAATCTAAATGGCCTATCGATCTATTGTCACTTATAGATGCTTATGGAACTCGAGCTGTTAAGAAGATTGCAGTTAGTGAATATTTGAAATATTAGAACGGAGATACAATGAACTTTATAGATACAATGGCAAGCGTAGAGTTAGTGCTTGCTGCGAATCAAGTACCTTTGCTCGTTGGTGAAACGGGGATTGGTAAAACATCTCTTGCGGCGCGTGTAGCCGCTGAGCATGACTGGGAATTGGTAACAATTGACGGTAACCTCTTAAAAGAAGGTGAAATTGGTGGTTTACCGACTGTAGAGACTGTAACACATACAGATGGTCATGGTAATACGCACTCCGTAAAGACTACTGTGTATGCTGTGCATCATACATTGGAACATGTGGCACAAGCAGTAGATAAAGGACGCCAAGTATTGCTATTTATCGACGAAATTAATCGTGCAGAACATGCGGTGCAACAAGAGTTAATGAACCTTATTTTGAATCGTGAAATTAATGGCTTTTCTTTAAGCGACCAAGTGCGCATTATAGCCGCTATGAACCCTGAGGATTCTTTTGACTACCAAACTATCGACATGGACCCGGCACAACAAAACCGTTTTGTATGGCTCTATATGAATGCTGATTACATGCAATGGATTGACTGGGCTATTGGTGCGGGGATTGAAGAAAAGGTTATTGAATTCATTTCTTCTTATCCAGAATATTTGAACCAACGTCATGAAGATGACATTGATGCTACACCACGTTCCTTTGAACGCGTATCTGGGTTATATACAATTTATAAAACTCAAGAAGGCTCAGCATATAGTCGCGAAGTCTTCATGAATGTTATCCGCGGTAACGTAGGGAAACTCATTGCGGAGGCTTTCGTAAACTTTGTTGAGTCCGATCAAGAGCCACTTATTACCTTTGATGATGTATTGGCGACGGTTCAAAAACCAGGTGCTATTATGTCTATGGCTGAACAGGTTAAAGGTGAAAG
>DXZL01000062.1 GCA_019419725.1 Veillonella sp.
AGTGCGTCTGCCATTCCGCCACTCCGGCGTCTCGGAACATTTGTTATTATACAGATATCCCAAAACAATGTCAACACATTTTTTATATTTTATCTAAAATATTTTTAACCGTTTCCATACCGATGTCACATTGTTGCTTCCACGTAAGAGCTACACCTGTTATATAGCCTTTACGAGCATATTCCACATCAGTGGGAACACTTTCAGCACCATAATCTAGCTCGCCTGCCAGCCAATAGTAATCCTGCCCTCTTGAATTAATGCGAGCATCAATAATATTGCTATAAGTTTGTAAACCTTGGCTAACCATTTTAAAATAATCCCAATCACATACGCCACGTAACGGAAAGTTCACATTTAATAGGCCATCAAAATTCCCTTTCACATAAATCTTTTCTATCAATTCATGGATAAAGGGATGCAGTTCATCCCCTCGTTCAGGAGAATATCGTTCCACAGATAATGCTAACCCTGGAATGCCATAAAAACAACTTTCCATAGCAGCAGATACAGTACCAGAATATAGCACATCTGAGCCCAGATTAAAGCCATGATTAATACCTGAAATGACAAGATCAGGCATATCATCGGTCAATAAATAACTAAGGCCAAACTTCATGCAATCAGAAGGAGTTCCCGTTAGAGCATAAAGGCGAGGATTTTCATCCTCGCCATTGTACGCGTCTAATTTTAAAGGAATCTCAGTCGTCAATGCATGGGATTTAGCACTTTGCTCATTTGCTGGTGCTACAACGGTAATTCGATAATATTGACTTAAGTACGATGCAAGACGGCGTAAACCATCTGCTAAAATACCATCATCATTACACATTAAAATATGCATATTCACTCCTACAGATTCTATTTTTTATTCTTATTCATATTGCCCATACGTGTTAATTTCACGTCATTCAAACCAACAGCTCGCGTATGAACTGTATGAGACCATTCCTTATTATGACGACGGAACCAACCTAAAATATTTACAGGAACCCAAGAGTATACAAAAATTGGATATAACAAATAGTAGAACCAAATTTTAGGTGGAACTTTAATTTTTAACAACACAATAAGTGGGAACAAATATTGACCAATACCGATAATTTGCCATACAGACATCGGCATAATTTGATATAAAATATTTGTATAAATCGGCACATATGCATTGATATATGAAAATACTAAATATATAGTTGTCAACAACAAGAAATAAGGCTGACTAACTTGTAAAATGCCATCTAGGATAACGATATTTCCTTGTTTAATACCTGCGGCAAATAATTTAGGAATATATCGATCCGCACAGTCAAATTGACCTTGTGCCCAACGTAAACGTTGTTTACAAGAAGCCATCATAGTCGTAACTTTTTCATCATACACAATGGCATCGTGAGCCCAAGTAGTTTTAAGACCATGTGTTAATAGCTTCATAGAGAATTCCATATCCTCAGTCAAGCTATTACAATCCCAGCCATATTCACGGATGATAGATGTACGTATACACATACCAGTACCACCTAGTGCTGTGGACAAGCCAATGCGGTATTTTGCTAAATGCCACATATGATTAACCATCCAAAACATGATGGAAAATGTACCCGCAACCCAAGAGTCTGTTGGGTTTTTAGAGTTCAAATAACCTTGAATTACAGACTCACCTTTTTCAAGATGATCATTCATTTCTAACATAAATTGGGGATGTACTAAATTATCGGCATCAAAGATAAGAAAGGCATCATATTTCCGATCCATTTTTTCCACACGATCAAACATCCACCCCATAGCATAGCCTTTGCCTACTTCTTCTTTATTGAATCGTTCATGTACATTGGCACCTGCAGCACTTGCTACCTCAGCAGTCTTATCTGTACAGTTATCGGCAACAACAAAGATATCATACAACTCATCAGGGTAGTCCAAACTACGTAAGTTTTTTACTAACTCACCAACTACTGCTTCCTCATTATGAGCACATACAACGATAGCAAAGGAATTTTTAGGGGTATAGTTTTTATGTACTCGAGACCGCCACATACCAATTACGGCGAGCACAAAATAATAAACCGTATAAATTACGATTATTACCTGCATAGGGATCAATATCAGATCCAGTAGGTAATTCATACTATTATCCTCCACACACTTATTTACGCACTATATTTAACGCCCCATTAACAAGGCCAAATACTACATAACCAGCAAAGATCATCACTGCCCATGTATGCCAATCATATACGAGACAAGCTATGACAAAAATAGCAGTTAGTACAATGGAAAGTTTATTAATATAGATTGCAGTTTTACCTTTGAAGTCTGGGTATTTTACTTCACTAACCATTAAGAAGCCTACACCAATCATGCAAACTACTAATACAAATTGAGGAACCTCTACACCACTCAATACGTAGGTAGCCGCCAAGCAACCTGCAGCCGGAATTGGCAATCCTTCAAAGTAACCATGAACTTCTTCGGTTTTAATGTTAAAGCGAGCAAGACGGAATGCGCCCAATACAGCAAATACTAATAATGGTACATAGGCAATCCATCCCAAACCATAAAGCTCTTTCATATATAACATATAAGCTGGTGCTACACCAAAGCCTACAACATCTGATAAAGAGTCTAATTCACGACCCATAGGTCCTGCCACACCTAAAGCTCTTGCTACACGACCATCTAAACCATCAGCAACTAAGGATAATAGTACGCAGATAGCAGCATAGAAGGTATTCCCTGTGGCAGAGAATGTGATACCTAGAACACCAAAAGCTAAATTAGCACTGGTAAACAAATTTGGAATAATAGATTTATTCATGACGCAACCTCCCGATAACAGTATCTCCACCTGTAATATGTTGACCTTTTTCCACGAACAACTCTACATCCTTATCCATGTAGATTTCAGTACAAGAACCGAATTTAATCATCCCGTACAATTGGCCGCGTTCAAGCACGCTATCAAGGTCTGTCCAAGATACGATACGACGCGCTAAAAGGCCTGCAATTTGTGTTACCAATACGGAAGTACGATCATTTTCAATACAAATAGTATGACGTTCATTTTCAAAACCTACACTATCTTTAAAAGCAGGCAAGAAACTGCCCATTGTGTAGTGACGGTATGTAATTTTACCATCAATAGGCGCACGATTAGCATGTACGTCAAAAACAGATAAGAAAATAGTTACTTTTTTACACTCTTTATGTAAGTAAATATCTTCGTATACATCAGAAATATCCATAATTTTACCATCCGCTGGAGATAAAATTAAATCTGGATCTTGAGGGATTACACGTTTAGGATTTCTAAAGAAATTGACGAAAAATAATGCCAGAATAAATGAAATAATCGCAATTACATAATGTCCTAAAAATCCTAATACCACCGCGATAATGAGCATAGCCCCTATCAGTGGAAACCCTTCCTTAATTATTGGTCCTGTAGGCACGATTCAACACTCCTCTATTTATTTCTAATAACGGTCCACATAAACTTCGGAATAGCCAACATGCGGCCAATCCGTTGAGGTTCTAAATATAATCGATACAACCATTCGAGACGATTGCGTTGCATCCATTCTGGAGCCCGAGGAATATTACCTGCCAAGACATCAAAGGAACCACCTATGCCGATAGCAACAACGCCATCCAGGTGACTCAATTTTTCTGAAATCCATTGTTCTTGCTTTGGTACGCCTAAGGCAACAAAGACTAATTTTGCCTTAGACTCACTAATAGCTTTAACGATTTCTTGTTCCTCTGTGCTATCGAAGAATCCATCATGAATCCCTGCTATATTTAACGGTCCAACTTGGGCAGATAAATTATCAATTGCTCGTTGAGCAACACCAGGTGCTGCCCCTAAGCAGTATACAGGAATTTGCCGTTCAGCCGCAACTTTAAATAATCGTTTAGTTACGTCTACACCAGTTACGCGTTCAGGAACATGTTCACCTTGACGCTCTGCAGCCCACAAAATGCCAGCCCCATCAGGAACGACGAGACTAGCATTATTCAATATGGTGTGCAATGTAGGATTTTCATTTGCCAACATAACCATTTCTGCATTAGCCGTGGCTACTAAATGTAGTCCCGGCTCTTCAGTTAATTGTAAAATACGTTGGACAGCCTCATCCATTGTTACACAATCGATAGGCACAGATAAAACAGAAATACGTTTATTCAATGTAATACTCCATTATCAACCACTATAATTTGGTGCTTCAACGGTAATGCTTACATCATGCGGATGACTTTCTTTTAAACCAGCCGCTGTAATTTGAATGAATTGAGTATTCTCAATCATTTCTTGGATGTTATGACATCCGCAATACCCCATACTTGCACGCAAACCACCAACCATTTGGAAAATTGTATCAGCCAACATACCTTTATAAGGCACGCGACCTTCTATACCTTCAGGAACTAATTTCTTAGCTTCTGTTTGGAAATATCGATCTTTACTACCAAGTTTCATAGCCCCTAGACTACCCATGCCACGGTATACTTTATAGGAACGACCTTGGTAAATCACTGTTTCTCCTGGACTTTCATCAGTGCCGGCTAAAATATTCCCCATCATGACTACATTAGCACCAGCAGCAATAGCCTTAGCAATATCGCCAGAATATTTAATGCCCCCATCAGCGATGATAGGAATGCCATAACGACGACCTACTTGAGCAGACTCGTAAACAGCAGTAATTTGAGGTACCCCAATACCTGCAATAACGCGAGTTGTACAAATAGAACCAGGTCCAATACCAACCTTAACAGCATCGGCACCAGCTTCAATAAGAGCCTCTGTACCAGCTGCAGTAGCAACATTGCCTGCAATAACAGGAATATGAGGATAAGCTTGTTTAATTTCTTTCAATGTACGTAGTACGCCTGCAGAATGCCCATGTGCTGTATCTACAATGATTACATCAGCCTTTGCAGATACAAGTGCATCAAGACGATCATATAAATCTTTAGACACACCAACAGCAGCACCAACTAATAGGCGGCCACTACCATCTTTAGCTGAATTTGGATATTTTGTCGCTTTTTCAATATCTTTTATAGTAATTAATCCTTTTAAGTTTCCATCATCATCTACAAGAGGTAATTTTTCAATGCGATGTTCACTTAAAATTGCTTTCGCCTCTTCAAGAGATGTACCTTCTGGTGCAGTAACAAGGGAATCCTTTGTCATGCATTCTCCGATTTGGCGAGTTAAATCAGTTTCAAAACGCATATCGCGATTTGTAATGATCCCTACTAGTTTACCATGTTCTGTGATAGGTACACCAGAAATTTTATATTTTTCCATAATTTCTGCTGCATCAGATAGTAAATTTTGAGGGCTTAAGAAAATAGGATCGACGATAACACCATGTTCAGAGCGTTTTACCTTATCAACTTCATGGGCTTGTTCTTCAATAGACATATTTTTATGGATAACACCAAGGCCACCTTCACGAGCCATAGCAATAGCCATACGGCATTCAGTAACTGTATCCATCCCAGAACTAATCATAGGGATATTCAATGTAATGTCACGAGTTAGTTGAGTTTTTAACTCTACTTGATGTGGTAGTACATCAGAAGCCGCTGGTACTAACAAAACATCATCAAAAGTTAGTCCACGCATACCGAATTTATCGTCTCTCATATTTAATTCCTTTCCGTATAATAAAACAAAACTACGACCCGCCTAGTCCATCTGGACTAGGCGGTCAGTCGTAGCTTAGCGTTCAGACCGCAAAATGCCGCCTTCCATATAATCATCTTTTTTCATATCTACGAAGATAATCTTTACTGCGTCAGCAGGTACATTAACGATATCAACCGCAGCTTTAGTGATAGCTTCACCTAATTGTTTTTTTTGTTCTTTTGTGCGCCCTTCAACGAGCTCTACATGAATAAGTGGCATATTGACCTCCATAGATGAAAATGAAATAAATTTGTTTGTTCTATTATACGGTATGAGGAACAGATACACAAGGGAAAACCCCAGATAAAATCTAATATTATCGCTACTTATGTACTTATTATTCCTACCTCTTAATTATACAATATTCTAAGAAATTTTTCACCAAATCTTTTTTCTAATTCTTCTTTCATTACAGATTCAAGTGTTTCCATTCCATAATTATTTGCAAAATCTAATACATCCTTGCGAGCCTGTACCAATATTTCAATATCTTTAATAATATTAGCAACCCGTAAATCAGGTAATCCTGATTGAGCTAAGCCAAATAATTGACCAGAACCACGAAGCAGTAAATCTTGCTCTGCTAGTTCAAAGCCATCCTGTGTGTGTTCCATCAATTTTAATCGCTCTTGGCTCACATCATTTTTAGAATCACTCACAAGAATGCAATAAGATTGATGGGACCCACGACCTACACGGCCACGTAACTGATGTAATTGAGACAGGCCAAAACGTTCTGCCCCTTCAATACACATAATGGTCGCATTAGGCACATTAACACCAACCTCGATAACAGTAGTAGAAACGAGCAATGAAATCTCCCCCCTATGGAAGGCATTCATCACTTCATCCTTTTCACTTGGTTTCATACGCCCGTGTACAAGACCAACTTCATAAGCCTTGTAAAAGTACTCTTTTAACTCCAGATACAATTCCTCAGCAGCTTGCAAGTCTAATTTCTCAGATTCTTCAACAAGTGGGCATACTACATAGACTTGACGACCTTCTGCCATCTCCTTGCCAAAGAATGTTCTTAATCGTTCCTTATACGAACTATCTACAGCATAGGTTTTGACAGGTTTGCGTCCCGGTGGCATTTCTTTGATTAAGGATACTGCTAAATCACCATACACAGATAATGTCATGGTTCGTGGAATTGGTGTAGCCGTCATGATGAGCACATGAGGATATGTCCCCTTTTGTTGTAACCGTGCCCGCTGCTCCACACCAAAGCGATGTTGTTCATCTATAATAACAAGTCCTAAGTTGTGAAAGTTAACACCTTCTTGAATAAGAGCATGGGTGCCAATAATCATATGAATCGATCCATCAGCTAACCCTTCATAGATACGTTCTTTTTCTTTTTTTGTAGTAGAGCCCGTTAACAGCTCTATGGTAATCCCCAAATTACCACACACTTCTGTTATACCTTCGTAATGTTGTGCTGCCAAAATCTCCGTTGGAGCCATTAACGCTCCTTGGTACCCATTCTCGATGGCTTTCAGCAAACTCAATGTAGCTACAACCGTTTTACCGGAACCTACATCACCTTGCAATAATCGTTGCATAGGCCGTTCATCTTCCATATCGATACGAATGTCCTCTAATGCACGCTGTTGATCACCTGTTAAGGAGAACGGTAAATTTTCTATACACTGAGCCATTAAATCCCCATTGGGACCCATCTTAGGACCTTTATGACATCGTTCTTTATTTCGTAACAATGCCAGTCCAGATTGCATGACAAATAACTCCTCATAAGCTAGTTGATGACGCGCCTCTTCATATCGCTCTGAAGACTCTGGGAAATGCATCATTTTAAATGCATCATAACGATTCATATATTGATGTACTTCACGAACTTCAGCAGGCAAAATCTCTGGCAACTCATGATTAGCTGCAAACCAATTACGTACCGATGAGCGCACCACAAATTGAGATACCCCATCTGCAAGAGCATAAATAGGAACGATACCACGATCAGGTTCTCCACCGTCTCCCAAATTTTCTATTTGGGGTGTATTCATTTGCATAGACCCATATTGGAACTCTGCTTTACCATACGCATATAGACGCTGACCCTTTTTGTAAAAGTTCTTCTTATACCCTTGGTTAAATAGCACAATCTTTAAAAGACCTGTACCATCTGCAATGACTACTTCTAAAATAGACAATCGAGGGCGAGGACGTTTTTCTTGTACAGCAATAACATTCCCAACCACGCCACCAGTCATGCCAGACTTTAATTCACCAATTCTATAAATCGTACGGCGGTCTTCATAGGTTCTTGGGAAATACGTTAACAAGGATGTTATATTGGTAATTCCCAACTTATGTAATTGTTTCTCTCGACCAGGACCTATCCCCTTTATGGTCGTCAACCGTTCATCCATAGAAACTCCTTTAAATATACGATAAACACATGAGATATATCCAATTTCTGTATATCC
>DXZL01000063.1 GCA_019419725.1 Veillonella sp.
CACTCCACTTCCCTACGCCAGTATTATCTGGATCAGGTCTAGGGTTTTGAATGGTCAATCTCAGCAAAAGCACCCCTAGTGGCAATATATTTTTATACTCTAGTTATAACATTATTATACAATCTATGCAACAAAAGAATTGACGATTCTATTATAGGCGCATATAATGAAGCCATAACGGGGTGCTCACAAGAGTGGGCTGAGAGTAAGCTATCGCTTTAACCCATAACCTGATTTGGATAATGCCAACGTAGGGAACATAGAGGATTAATAGCCGAGTTCCTATGAACTCGGCTTTTTCTATGACTTCCTGGCAAGGAGGACGTATGAAAGACACATACATTACACAACCACAGTTCGCCATGATATGGTTTGGCGCCGCTCTATCTATAGCGGAAATTATGACAGGAACTTATCTGGCCCCCTTAGGGCTCACCCAAGGTCTATATGCCATCATACTGGGGCATATCATCGGCGGTATATTGCTCTTTGGATCGGGCCTCATCGGTGGACGTTTACGGCAAGGCAGTATGAATACAACCGCCTTCAGCTTTGGCCCACTAGGGGCTAAAGGCTTTGCCTTTTTAAATATGCTTCAACTTATCGGCTGGACTAGCATCATGATCTATGATGCTATGCTAGCCTTACAAGAACTAGCACCTCTATCCCCTATGATTTGGACGATAGCTATTGGCGCGCTTGTCATTCTGTGGCTTTTCATCGGCCTCCACAATACGGGCTATATTCAAGCCATCGTATCTGTTCTATTACTAGGGCTCACCCTCTACATGGGCGCTCACATGATATTGCAGTGGCCTACTGAAGCTAGCCTTCTAACGAGCGGAAACATGAGTTTCATCGCTGCCCTTGAGTTATCTATTGCCATGCCACTATCTTGGCTACCTCTCATCAGTGATTATACCCGTGAAAGCAAAAAACCTTTCTCCGCATCACTTACAAGTGCTACTGTCTACACTATAACAAGTATCGTTATGTACATCTTAGGTCTTAGTGCGGCAATCTTTGGCGGTGGTGACTCCATCATTACTATCATGATGAATGCAGGACTTGGCCTTGCGGGCCTCATCGTTATCATCTTCTCTACCGTTACTACAACCTTTATGGACGCTTACTCTGCAGGCGTATCTAGTACGACTATCTATAACGGTGCATCCAGCAAAGGCATCGCCGTCATCGTTACGCTCGTGGGCACTATTGCAGCTATTCTATATCCAATGGATGATATTACAGACTTCCTATACCTCATCGGCTCTGTATTTGCACCGATGATTGCCATCTTATTAGCGGATTACTTTATCAATCGCCAACAAGTACAAACATTATCCGCTTATCTCCTACGAGGTCTTATTTGGGCCGTATCCGTTGGTTTATACCACTATATGTTACATAGTGAAAGCACAATAGGAGCTACATTACCAGCCTTTACAATGGCATTTGTCGTTACAGCTATCGTTGGATTTATAAGTAAAACAGCGCACATATCAACAGAAATTAAGTAGCATTAGCAAGTAACATCTATTATAAACGTACTAATTCAATGCTAAAGATTAAAGATAATAGTAAGTACACTGCTATCATTGCTATCAACTATCTAAAAAGAAAACACCTTCACAATCCACTAGTTACTGAACTATACATCTCAAAATTGTGTCCAGTTTTTGGCATGTAGTTCATAGGATTATGAAGGTGTTTTATGTATCTCTATTTAATTTTAAAGTATTTTATCACTGTATCAAAACCATACGATTTAAATGTTTATCATCATTCAGCAATCGTAATTAGCCCGTTTTCACAGGTCCAGTGTCTATCTCCTACGCTTTCTGCTTCGCTTTCATCATGGGTAACCCATACGCAAGGTACATCCCATTCACGGATGATAGAAACAAGATCCTCTCGAACTTGTTTACGCAAATTCCAATCTAATGCAGATAATGGCTCGTCGAGAAGCAACACAGTCGGTTTAGAGTAGAGCGCACGACCTAATGCAACCCGTTGTTGCTCACCACCGGATAAATTACCTGCCTTTATATGTCTATATTTTTCAAGACCTAACCGATTTAATAAACTATCGCACATATCCGGTGTGCCACGTTTACTATAGGTAACATTATGCTCTACAGATAGGTGAGGAAATACAATATTACCTTGTGGCATATAGCCTACTTGGCGTTCTTGAGCAGGCACCCAAAGCTTTTTATCTCGATCAACCCACGTCGTTTCATCACATTGAATACTGCCAGTTGTGGGTTTTACGAGGCCCGCGATGCATTTGATAAACGTACTTTTACCACTACCGGACTGTCCCGTCAGCACAGTAATACCAGCCGGCAGCGCCCCATCGGCTTTCACAGTCACAGAAGGTCTAGCTACAGTAAAGGAAAATGTAATCATAGAACCTCCTAATTATTATCTGTATGGCGGAACAGGGAACCTTTTGTAATAAGGTGAATTCCGCTCAATAATGCCAATGTAAGAACACAAATATAAATAACTAGCTCAAAGGCATCCATGTACTGCCCTGCCTCTACATAGGAGTAGATAGCTAACGGCATAGTACGTGTTACCCTTGGAATATTACCAGCAATCAAGATGGTAGCACCAAACTCGCCCATAGCACGGCAGAACGCTAAAATACTACCTGTTAAAATACCTTTCCATGCGAGCGGTACAGATATGGTGAAGAAAATACGTAACTCTGAAGCACCTAAGGTGCGCGCTACATCCTCCATATTATGATCTACGGACTGCAATGCTGAACGTACAGTTTGATAAAACAGTGGAAATGCAATAACAGAAGAGGCTATGACAGCACCAGAAGCGGCAAAGACGACGCTCATGCCATAGGCTTCCAGCCAAGCCCCAAAGGCATAGCCCGGTGTAAATACCATAAGCAGCGCAAAACCAACGACTACAGGAGGTAATACTAGAGGTAATGTAATAAGGGCATCAAGAATAGCAATGCCGCCCCATTTACAGCGTTTCATCCAATAACAAGTTGCTAAGCCACTTAAAATAACTATAATAAGAGCAATACTTGCCACCCACAGCGATAACCAAAATGGACTCATGCTATCCCCCCTTTCTATTTAATAATGCTGAAATCATATATTTCCAGCTAGGACTAACAACAATAATATATATATTGTACCATAAGAAAACGCTAGCCATGAGAGCTAGCGTTTTACTCTTATTTAGAAGTGGAGAAACCGTATTTCTCTAATACTTTTTGTCCCTCTGGGCTCATTACATATTGGTAGAAATCTTTTGCCAATGCATTGTCATATTTTTTAATGATACCGATTGGATAGATAACTGGATCATGAGAATCTGCAGGTGTTACTGCGGAAATTTGAACGGCATCACCTGCCGCAATAGCATCAGTTTTATAGATAAAGCCCGCATCACCAGCACCTTGGCTAATAGATGCTGTTACAGCTTTTACGTCTTTAGCATATACTACATTTGGTTCAACTTGTTCCCAAACACCTAATTTTGTTAATACTTGTTTACCATAGTTACCAGCTGGCACTGTTTCAGGGTTTCCCAATACAATGCGTTTCACACTAGCAATTTGATTTAATTCAACTTTAGGTTGACCTTTTGGAACTACGAGAACGAGTTCATTTGTAACGAACGGTTTTACATCACTTACAAGGTCTTTTTCTTGTAACATTTTCATATTTTTTTCGTCAGCAGAGATGAATAAGCTAGCTGGTGCACCTTGTTCAATTTGTTGACGCAATGTGCCAGAACCAGCAAAGTTAATAACAATTTGATCATCTGCTAAATTATGGCTTTTTTTGTAAGCATCAGCCAGTTCTGTAAGAGCCCCTTTAAGACTAGCAGCTGCTTGTACAGTAATCTTTTCGGATGTACTCGGTTTAGCAGATTCGGTTGGTTTGCTTGCATCGTTACCACAGCCTACTAGAAAAGCAAGCATAAAAATGCTCATTAATACTAATAGAATTCGTTTCATAATTCCTCCTGTGCATCCCTTTGGACTCCACACTGTGAAAGCTATGGTCAAACCTAGCGATACATCGACTAACCAAAGACTAAATATACAATATATTCACATTATACTATAAATTTATAGTCAAGGTCGTATGCAAAAACTCACATTCTGCATACATATTTCTAATGATTATGATTAGTCATCATAATAAATAAATTTTTAAACCTCAAACAATATATACTATGGTATGATAATACTATAGAGGATAATAAAGTTCTGAACAGATTTCGAAATGTATCCACTCATCATTCATATAATACTAACTGTATATTTACTCTATACGGTTATATAATAAGTTAAAACTATGCCCTATTTTAATAAGAAACTCTAGGTGAGATAATGAATTTATTAGTATTAATAGGCCATATCTTTATGAATTCCATGATACCTATTTTAATACTTATAGGGGTTGGATTTGTATTAGATAGAAAATTTAAACTCGATTTGTATACGCTGAGTAAGCTAAACTTCTACATATTATTACCTACGTTTATATTTAGAGCTATGTATGAAGCAAAGCTTAACTCAGGTACATTAGAAATTGTATTTGTTGCATTATGTGTACTTATACTAAATTCCATACTATCGGATGTAGTTGGCCGAATGCAGGGTTATGACGTAGCCAAGATCGGGACCTTAAAAAACTGTGTTATGTTTAACAATGTAGGAAATATGGGTGTCGCCCTAGCTATATTTGTATTTACAAACATACCCTATGTTATTGATGGAACCACACCCTATGCAAACTTAGGTCTTGTAAGTGTCGTATCCATCATGATTATTCAAACCATCAGCAGTAATACGTATGGGTTCTACCAAGCTGGTGCGGGCAGACTTAGCCCTCGAGATGCACTAAAAGTTGTGTTCCACATGCCAATGGTATATGCTATCCCACTGGCTCTACTCTGCCAGTTTCTGCCTTTTGATTTACACGGTCTCTTCTTCTTTGCTCCTCTTAATATCTTTGCTAATGCCTTTGTTGGGGTTGCTATGATCGCTTTAGGAGTACAGATTAATAGAACACCGTTAAACTTCTTTAAGCTTGATGTTATGCTTGCTTCAACCTTGCGTCTTGTTGTAAGCCCACTCATAGCCGCTGCTATAACTATATTATTCATCAAGTTCTATGGTCCTATGCACCCAATAGCAGCGCAAACTATTATCATAACCTATAGCGTACCAACAGCTATCAATATGTCTCTCATTGCAATTGAAATGAAGAATAATCCTGAATATGCTACGCAAATCGTTATGGGAACTACCATATTATCAGCTGTAACAATGCCTTTATTCATCACTATAGCCTATTACCTATTCCCATTATATTAAAAATATAAAAATTATAAAAAAATCACTCATAGTCATCAACTATGAGTGATTTTTTTACGCCTTAGCATTTAGTCTCGTCAAACAAGTTACACAAAGTGTAACTATTATAGCACCTATAATTTCATTTAATCCTAAGTGATGATTAAGAATTATTACATCTAAACCTAAAGTAACTATTGATGGGATACGTGTTCCATCCCCATTCTTACGAGACCTTCCACATGATCATCGTTTAGAGAGTAGTATGCAGTTTTCCCTTCCTTACGATAGGTCACAAGGCGCGCTTGACGCAATACACGTAGTTGGTGTGAAATAGCAGATTGTCCCATTCCCATTGTTTCTGCAATATGATTAACACACATTTCATTTTCTAATAATAATTCTACTATTTTAAGGCGTGTAGGGTCACCTAAGATTTTAAACAGTTCTGCTAGCTTTAGCAATGCTTCTTGTTTGTCGCTCATATAATCCCCCATATCTTAAATCACTATTCATGTTTATGTATCATTCTTATATTACTTATGTTCTTACTCATTTGTAACCCCGTGGGGCATACATATAAATATTATATCATTTTTATTATATTAAAAAAGAGACTTTGTAAAAACAAAGTCTCTTTTTGTATCATATCTATACAGGATATGAATTATTTAATGATTAATACAGGGCAAGTGGAGTGACTAGTTACATAGCTACTTACGCTCCCCATGAATAAGCCTTTCAATGGACCAAGGCCACGGCTACCCATTACGATAAGATCAGCATTGTATTTTTTAGCTACTGCCAACAATGCAGGACCAGGGGAGCCAACTTCGAATACGCTTTTAACTTTTACACCTGTAGGAATTTCTTTCACTACATCATTAAGAATTTCTTTACCAGTTTCTTCCATATCTTCCGCAATTTGTTCAGATACGTAGCCACCGGAAATTGGTGTTTGATCGAAATTGGAAATAGCAGACACAATGTTTGCAACGTGAACAACAATCAATTCAGCATGGTTGCGGTCCGCTACAGCGAGAGCATGTTCCAACGCACGTTTAGCATTTTCAGAACCATCAGTAGGTACGACAATAGTTTTGTAGGTAACCATAATAACCCCTCCTATTTCTAATCCCTCAAAGAGGATATGATCAAAGATCGTTTAGCCTATATCATTATATTCTAGACCATCAAGGAAAACTCCTCTTTTTCTAGAGGATTTCTTTTATTATAGCACAAATTATACAGAATTATACAAATAAAAGAATATTCTGTGTATATTATAACACTTGCGAAGATTGGTTCGTATTCAATGTAGTAGTCAACTTGAATCCATCAAGCACATCGATAAGCTCTGGTGTGCTAAGGCTTGTGCCTGTTGGGCCAATCATACGAGCCACAGCCACATTGCCTTCATTACCTAAGATAATAGTAGCTGCGAAGGATACTGGTGCCGCTGCAGATGTATCAGCCGTATTAGGATTCTTCATATGACCTGCCAAGTAGAACATAACATTACCATCGATAATATGCGTTTCATATCTATTGATAGTTGCCTTATTCACCTCAACTAATTGTTTAAGATAGTAATCACCTAGCATTTGTTTGCCCATCATCGTAGGCATGCCTGTGCTAACTGCTTGTACTGGAATTGTAAAAGATTCAATATCTAGGCGTACATTATGCTTAGTGAAAGCAATTTTCCCCTTTTCATTAAGACGAGTAAATCCTTTTGGATAATTAAATTTGATTCCTTCAGCTACGCTAATATCACTAGTGCCAGAGATAAATTGTTTAACACCTTTAATCGTACTAGAACCAGTTTTATTTAATAATTCAAAGGACGGAATCGTATGTTCCATCAAGCCTTGTTCCATAAACTCCCCTTGAATAGGAGCATAAGTACTAGCTAAATTATAGCGATGCGTTGGGTCCTTATCCATAATGAATTCCGCTTCAAATACGGATTGAACAGGCTCTGTAGATGTCATTTCAGCATACGATTTTGGTGTCGTCTTATCCCAACGCGCTGATATAGCCCCTTTCTTATTAAAGAAGCCACCAACAATATCATTATTTTCAAAGGCATTACTATGTTGACGCCAAATACTCAAGTATTCTTCATCAGACATGCCCTTGATTGGCACACCATACCAAGTCGTATTCCATTCCTTTTGAGACACCCCATCTTGCGGTGTATTATTGCGCTTTGTAAAAGACACTGTATAGGAGTCATCTTGAGTTGGACCTGCTAAGTTGAAAGAATAGCCTTGAATATGCTCACTTTCACTGCGCACATCCATATCCAGTTTAACACCATCTGCTACACGCCAAGGAATCGTAAAGGTATAGCCATTTTTATAATCCTTAACCACTGTATTCATCGTAGTAGCATAGGATTTATATTGTTCTGGCAAAATAGATGCAGAATCTTTTTGGGAATCTACAATAGCTAATGGAGTTTCAGGTGTTCCCTGCAAACCTTCCGCCATAATAGAGGTCGTGCCCATAGCCATTACAGCTAATGTGGCAGCAATAAAACGTAACTTCATAAGACCTCCTATAACATATTCTCCAAGAACGCTTTCGTTCTATCGTTCTGTGGATTATTGAAAATTTGCTCTGGTGTACCTTCCTCTTGGATGACACCGTCGGCCATGAAGATGACACGGTCAGATACTTCACGAGCAAAGTTCATTTCATGAGTTACGATAATCATCGTCATGTGAT
>DXZL01000064.1 GCA_019419725.1 Veillonella sp.
ATGTGATCCAAGTAGAAGTCAGTTACATTATCGCGGATTTCAGATTCGATAACACGACGTAATGGACGAGCGCCCATAGTTTTATCGTAACCTTGTTCCATCAACAATTCTTTAGCTGCTTCAGTTACATCAAGAGTAATTTCTTTTTTAGCTAAAGTTTTATTAACTTGATCAAGCATTAAATCTACGATTTGTTTCAAATCTTCTTTTTTCAATTGATTGAATTCGATAACTGCATTGAAACGGTTTAAGAATTCTGGACGGAAGAATGGAGCGATACGATCCATTACATCTACTTTGTTTTCATCGTCATTATCTTGACCATAGCCAAAGCCTGCATTAGATGTAGCAATGATAACAGTATTTTTGAAGTTTACGGTGTTACCTTGACCATCTGTTAAGCGACCATCATCTAACACTTGAAGAAGTAATGTAATAACTTGAGGATCTGCTTTTTCAATTTCGTCGAACAATACGATGGAGTAAGGATTACGACGAACACGTTCAGTCAATGTGTTGGAGTTATCTTCGTAACCAACATAACCAGCTGTAGCACCAATCAATTTGGAAACTGCTGTGCGATCGCTGTATTCGGACATATCCAAGCGAATGATAGCATCTTTGTTACCGAACATATCAAGTGCTAATTGTTTAGCCAATTCTGTTTTACCAACACCAGTAGGACCTACGAATAAGAAGCTACCGATTGGACGGTTACCTTCGTCAAAGCCTGCACGGTTACGACGGATTGCTTTAGATACAGCTTCTACTGCTTTATCTTGACCGATTACATGAGCTTGTAAACGAGATTTCATGTCTTTCAAGCGTTCAATATCGGATGCACCCATTTGAGATACAGGGATACCAGTCATTCTTTCAACCGCTTCCGCTACATCGTTAACTTGAGCCACAACCTTTTGGTTTTCAGTGTGATTATCGATTTCTTCTTGCAATTTTTGAATACGCATCTTTTCATTAATAGCGGATTCGTAATCTTCTTTTTGAGCAAACTCTTCTTGTTTTGCTTTAGCTTCTGCAATATCTGCTTCTAATGTTTTAATATCAGTTACAGGATGTTGGGAAGCCAAGTGAGCTGCTGTTACATCGATCAAGTCGATAGCTTTATCTGGCAAGCTACGTTGAGGAATGTATTGTACGGAATAATCTACAGCTGCTTTCAACACAGCATCTGGCAATTCAATATTATGATGCGCTTCATACAATGGACGAATGCCTTGTAAAATTTTGAAAGTATCTTCTGGAGATGGTGCATTTACCTTAACTTCGTTGAAACGACGAGCAAGAGCTGCATTTTTCATGATTGTGTTACGGTATTCATCTTGTGTTGTAGCACCAATAACAGTCATTTCACCACGGGACAAAGCAGGTTTCAAGATATCTGCTAAGCCTTTAGAGCCTTGACCATCACCTGTAGAACCAGCACCCAAGATTTGATGGATTTCATCGAAGAACAAGATAATGTTACCAGCGGCCTTAACTTCTTTGATAAGGTTTTGGATATTTTCTTCGAAGGAACCACGGTATTGAGTACCAGCTTCCAAACCGGAAATATCGATGGAAATGATTTCTTTATTTTTAATCGCTGCAGGAACATCACCATTAACGATTGCTTGTGCCAAGCCTTCTACTACAGCTGTTTTACCAACACCAGCATCACCTACGAGTACAGGATTGTTTTTAGTACGACGTGCTAAGATTTCTGCTGTTTCTTGGATTTCTTTATTACGGCCAATAACAGGATCGAGTTTACCATCACGAGCTTGTTGAGTTAAGTTTGTACCTAACTTGGCAAGAATACCATCTTGTTTCATTTTACCTTGTTGTGCAGCTTGAGCAGCTTGCATTTCTTCATTAGAAGGCAAACGACCAGTTTGACGATAGAAAGCAAACTCTTCTGGAGTTACTTCACGACCATTAATTTTATAACGACGGTTTTCTGTGGAATAACCACCCATGTTACCCATCAATTGATTGAACAAGTCGTTCATGCTACCGAAATCGCTACCAAAGTTATTGAAGTTGTTGTTCATATATATTACCTCACTTTTTTACTACAAGTATATCTGTTTGACTTTTTAAGTCTGTTTAATTTCTTGCTTTATTTCTAGGTTTCTTCAACCTTATGACATTATAATAATCTGATTAAGTCAAAAAGTCAATAGGTCAAAGATAAAATTTTTGACTTTTTTTTGACTTTTATTTTGACCAATTAGATTTATATGGTAAGAACATAGATAAATACTGTGTTTGTGAGAGATAATTAAATTTGAACTTTTGGTTTGATTATTAAAAATTAGATTGTTTATATGGATTTATTACCTATATAATAGATATAAAAGTCAAATATATAGTAAAGGAATTTAATTTATGATGTCAAAAAATCAGAAAATTATCGATTGCAAAACAAACGACAACCCCTCTGTCATAACTAGTGATACTAATAAAGAGCTAAAAAAGCAGATAAAAGACATCTCGCAACAAGTATTAAAGCGTAATTATGACCTATATAAATCATTGGAGAATAAATGAGTACACCTAATATTCAACTCACGGAACAAGATATCTACGAACTACACAGAGAATTAGAAGATGCATTTGTCCTCTCTTCAGGAGTGCGAGATAAGAATCTTTTAGCGTCAGCTGTAAATACCCCATTTCAAACATTTATGGGGAGCGACTTATATTCCTCTCTCTATGACAAAGCAGCACAATTATGTTATGGTATTGCCAATAATCATCCTTTTACAGATGGCAATAAGCGAACTGCACTACACAGCATGTATGTGTATCTTATTATCAATGGTTTTGATATTACCGCTTCACAACAAGAAGTTGAAAACCTAATTATTAATGTGGCCGCAGGAAATATGACAAATGTAGAACTAGCACAGTGGTTAAGAGATAATACTATACAGTTAGATAAACTTTAAATATTACAAAATAACTACTGATTTATAATTTAAAACAGCAAAAAACGGATAGCTCATTACGAGCTATCCGCTTTTTTCTTTGGTGATCCAGGAGGGATTCGAACCCCCGACCCACGGCTTAGAAGGCCGTTGCTCTATCCAACTGAGCTACTGAACCATGTGGATTACCTATATATGTAATTATCTATTATAGTATAAATTATGTACTATATATCGTCAACTGTGCTCTATTTTATTTTGGTTTACCCTAAAAAAGGCAAAAAAAAATGGAGCGGGTGAAGGGAATCGAACCCTCGCGACCAGCTTGGAAGGCTGGGGCTCTACCATTGAGCTACACCCGCAAATAAAAAAATGGTCGGAGCAGCAGGATTCGAACCTGCGACCCCCTGGTCCCAAGCCAGGTGCGCTACCAAACTGCGCTATGCCCCGTCATTAATTACTTGCTAATTATAGCAAACCTGGTAGTTGATGTCAACCACTACTCTTGCTGAGTTTTTACTCTATTGAGTATCGCTCTGCAACGAAAATTATTATATCATCGATATAAATTAGTGACAAGTACTTTTTTACAACTTCATTAATTTTTTAAATTTTATTAGTTCATATTCAAAAACATGCACCCCTTTCGAGGTGCATGTTTGTATTGTTTATATTATCTTACTTAGGTTTTAAGAGGCTATTAAGCATTAAGCTAATAGTAATTTAGATTAACCTTCGTAGCTACCGTCTTCTACTACTTGTGGATTTCTTGCAATACCTTGTTTTACAGCAACTTCAGCAACTGCTTTAGCAACAGCTGGAGCTACACGAGGATCGAATACGGATGGCATTACGTTTTCTTCGTTCAATTCACTGTCCGGAATCAAGTTAGCCAATGCGTCAGCAGCAGCCAATTTCATTTCATCAGTAATTTTAGATGCACGAACATCGATAGCGCCGCGGAATACGCCTGGGAATACTGCTACGTTGTTGATTTGGTTAGGAGCGTCAGAACGGCCTGTACCAGCAACGCGGATACCAGCAGCTTTCATATCGGCATATGTTGCTTCTGGGTTAGGGTTAGCCATTGCGAATACGATTGCATCGTCAGCCAAGTTTTCCAAAATTTCTTTTGTGAAAGCACCTGCAGCAGATACGCCAAGAAGAATGTCAGCACCTTTAGCATTTTCAGCCAAGTTGCCATGTTTTTCTTCAAGTTTAAGCAAGTCGATCAATTCAGCTTGCAAGGAATCAAGACGTTTATAGTCTTTGTGCAATACGCCGGAAGATACTAACAATGTAATGTCTCGAGCACCTGCAAGGTATAACAAACGAGCGATGTTTGCACCAGCAGCACCAGCACCGTTTACAACGATTTTAGCAGTAGCTAAATCTTTTTTAACTAAACGAAGAGCGCCTTTTACACCAGCTAAACAAGCGATAGCTGTACCGTGTTGGTCATCATGGAATACAGGGATTTCCAATTCTTCTTTCAAACGGTTTTCAATTTCATAACATTTAGGGGAAGAAATATCTTCCAAGTTAATACCAGCAAAGTTCTTTTGCAATAATTTTACAGTGTTGATCAATGTATCAGCATCTTTAGTATCTACAACCAATGGAATGCAGTCTACATCGCCGAATTTTTTGAACAATAAGGATTTACCTTCCATTACTGGCAATGCTGCTGCAGCGCCGATATCGCCAAGACCAAGTACACGAGTACCGTCGGATACAACGGCAACCATGTTGGAACGGCAAGTTAATTCGAAGGATTCTGCTTCATTATCTTTAATACGCAAGCATGGTTCTGCTACACCTGGTGTGTAAGCTACAGATAAATCATGAGCGTCTTTTAATTCATATTTTGTTCCTACAGTAAGGAAACCTTTTAATTCACGTTTTTTTTGTACAGCTAATTCACGTACGTCCATAATAATTCTCCTTTGTGGATAAACTCGGACTCTTTTGAGTCGGTAATTAATACCCTTAACTAATTTTATTATACAAAATGATATATAACAATTCAAGTTTTTTCGATATAGTTTTTCGAAGGTTTTAGAATTAAATTCTATTAATTTATATTAGTAAAAAAAATGATAAATAAAGAAAAAGTAGATAAGCCAGACAAGGCTTATCTACTTTATAGTTATATTCGTATTATGCGATATATTTCAACATATACATAACATATGTATTTTATTTACGCTTTTACAGATGGCAAATTACGACCATAGAAAATTTCCATCATTTCTTGTTTTAATTGATGTTTAATTTGCTTGATTTCTCGTTCGCTCAATTCAGATTCAGTAATACCAAAGAGATAGTTATCTAAATCAAATTCTTTTAACATCATTTTTGTGTGGAAAATATTTTCTTGATATACGTTCACATCAATCATGTTGTACATGTTGCGAGTTTTTGCATTGATGTAATTTTGGATAGAGTTGATGCGATGATCGATATAAATTTTCTTGCCAGATACGTCGCGCGTAAAGCCGCGTACATGGTAGTCCAGTGTAAGGATATCAGAGTCAAAGCTTTGAATCAAATAGTTAAGCGCTTTAAGAGGAGAAATCTGACCGCATGTAGATACTTCAATATCTGCACGGAACGTACTAATCCCTTTGTGCGGATGGCTTTCAGGGTAAGTATGTACAGTCAGGTGAGATTTATCAAGATGCATGACTACATCTTCTTTTTCAATTTCCTCTTCAGAAATCAAAATCGTAACAGACGCACCTTGAGGGTCGTAGTCTTGTTTCGCTATATTAAGGATGTTAGCACCAATAATATGGCTAACCTCTGTTAAGATAGCTGTTAAACGATCCGCATTGTATACTTCATCAATGTACTGAATGTATTGTTTTTTCTCTTCTTCTGTACGAGTATAACAAATATCATAAATATTAAAACTCAATGTCTTTGTGAGATTATTAAAACCGTATAATTTCATTTTAGGCTTTGCTTTAACTGGTGTATCCATGATATGTCATAACCCTTTCCATGCATAGACTTACTATTTTTTGAAAGCTTTTCGAACCATTGAGGTTCAAAGCTTTCACCATATAACTAAACAATATCTTGTTTATACACAAACTCTACATCAAACTGTCCATTATCGTAGGTAACGATAGCAAATGTACCACCTGAGCGGTCACGAGCCAATGATATACTGCCGGGATTCACAAATACCGCATCACGAACTCGAACCTCACCATGATGATGACTATGACCGGACACGATGAGTCGTGCCCCCATATCAGTGCCTAACTCAATCAGTTTTTGTATTCGATTATAATATGATACCTCATGACCATGAGTCATGTAAATATAGGTATCCTCTAGAGGAATCAACTGTTCTCGCGGTTCAAGAGGCTGTACACGGTCATTATTACCGCGCACTGCATACACAGGAATATCAGTATGTTCCTGCATATAGCGTGCATCATCGCCATAATCACCAGCATGAAGCCACATATCAATTTCTTGGTCTGCTGTAGCCTCCAAGACAAGGTCAATATCATCTAGATACCCATGGGTATCACTTAAAATACCAATTCGTTTCATTTTATAAGTTCTCTAATACTATTATATTACATATTTATATGAACTATACCATATAGTTCGAAAATATTAAAGCTTGTTAATTAATTTGCGTAAAGCACGGCCACGATGGCTGATGGTTTCCTTTTCTTCAATGCTAAGTTCTGCCATTGTCTTTTCAAATTCAGGTACATAAAAGTATGGATCATAGCCAAAACCATTGTCCCCTTTTGGCTCATCTTGAACGAGTCCATCACAATAGCCTTCAGCTGTCACTTCACGGCCATCAGGATATACGAGTGCTAAGGCGCATACATAATGAGCTGTACGATCAGTTTTTCCTTGTAACTCGTGAATTAGTTTTTTGTTGTTAGCGTTATCATCACCATGATGACCTGCATAACGCGCAGAATATACGCCTGGTGCCCCATTAAGAGCATCTACGGTGATGCCTGAGTCGTCCGCAAGGCATGGACGATTGGTAGCCTTCGCGTAGTAGCGCGCCTTTAAAAGCGCGTTCTCCATAAAGGTTGTACCTATTTCCTCAGGTTCCTCAACGGTAATGACCTCTTTTACAGGTACACAGTCGATAGATAAATGGGAAAAAGCCTCTGAAAATTCACGAATTTTTCCTTTATTGCCTGTAGCTAAAACGATTTGTTCCACCTTACACCTCCGGAGCTGTAGGATATACCTTACCTACTTTATCTGCTGTCGTGCCAAGTACTTCCCGTTGTTTAGCCATAAGCTCATCTGTAGCAGCCTCTGCTAGGTCGAGTAATGCATTAAGCTCATCACGGTTAAAGGTACCATGTTCACCTGTACCTTGTACTTCCACCATATTGCCAGAACCTGTACGAACTACATTCATATCTACGATAGCAGCACTATCCTCTTCGTAGCAAAGATCCGTAATAGGGCCATCTGGACCAATCCCTACGGAAATAGCTGCACAGAAGTCAGTAATCGGGAATTTACCTGCTCCACCAAAGGTGAAGTCCACCGCATCAACGAGGGCCACAAAAGCACCTGTAATAGATGCTGTACGCGTACCGCCATCAGCTTGAATTACATCACAGTCGATCGTAATAGAACATTCACCTAATGCTTCAAGGTCTACAACAGCACGTAATGCACGACCGATAAGGCGTTGAATTTCTACGGTGCGACCCGTTTGTTTACCCTTTGCAGCTTCACGGCTTACGCGAGTTTGCGTAGAGCGTGGCAACAAAGAGTATTCCGCAGTTACCCAGCCTCGGCCAGAACCTTTGAGCCAGCGCGGCACAGAATCCTCAACAGTAGCCGTACAGATAACCTTTGTCTTGCCGCACTCAATGAGTACAGAACCTTCTGCATACTCTGTAAAATTCCGTGTTATTTTAATAGGTCGCAATTGACCTGCTGTTCTATTATCGCTGCGCATAGGAACCTCACCATTCTAAAACTAAACATTAGAACGCCCCTTACACAAAGGGGCGTTAT